>CALDQK010000791.1 GCA_937911525.1 uncultured bacterium | reverse complement strand
GCGCGAATCCCGGCCAGATTGTGCGGCTGATGCAGCGGCGCGAAGGGCTCGAGCCCCAGCAGCCGAAAGCCGAGCGAGGGCAGGGGCAGCGGCAGCAGGTAGGGGTTGGAGAGCGCGACGCGCTCCACCGCGAGCGAGGGGTCCAGGGCCAGGGAGCAGGCCAGGGCGCCGCCCAACGAGTTGCCCGCGCAGAGGGCCAGCCGCCTCACGCCCAGGCGCTTCAGCAGCGCGCGCAGCGAGCCCGCGAGCCCCTCGAGCGAGTGGTCCTCGTGCTCGGCGTCGGTCCGGCCGAAGCCGGGCAGGTCGGGGGCGATCACGCGGTGGTCGCGGGCCAGCTCTTCGATCTGGGCCCGCCAGGTCCACGACGAGTGCAGGAAGCCGTGCAAGAGCAGCGCCACGGGCCCCTGGCCGTGATCGACCAGGTGGGCCTGGCCCTTGCCGAGCGAGAGGTAGTGCCCGTGAGGGTGCCAGCTCACCTGCTCACTCCGGCTCTTGCACCAGCCAGCGCCCTGCGCCGAGGGTCGTGCGCGAGGTCCTGCCCGAGGGCCAGCGCACCTGGACTCGCCAGCGCTGCTCCTCGGCGCCGAGCCCGAGGTGGACCCGCGGCTCCGACTGACAGGTCGTGCCGTGCCCGAGGCTCAGCTCGCGCACGACTCGCCCCGCGGAGGTGCGCACCTCGACCCGCGCGCCGGCGCCCCAGGTGTCGCTCTTCGTCCCGACCAGGCGGAGCAGGAGCGAGCGATTGGGCCCGGGGGAGTCGTTCAGCAGCAGCCGCGCCACCCCGCCCGCGCACACCACCAGGTCGGGGTCGCCATCCCCGTCGACGTCGGCGCTGGCCGCGCCCCAGCCGTTGAAGAGCCGCGCGCCGGCGACCCAGGTCTCGTCGCGGAAGGCCAGCCGCCCGGTCTCGACGCGCAGGTTGCGGTAGAGGAAGGAGGGCCGCCCGGCGTAGATCGAGGTCAAGAAGAGGTCGAGGTCTCCGTCGGCGTCGAAGTCGCAGAGGGTGGGGTGGGAGTGGGTCTCCTCGAAGGCGATCCCCAGCCGCTCGCGCGCGTCGACGAAGCGCCCGTCCGCGCCCTGGAGCAGGATCTGGGTCTTGTCGCTGAAGGTGATGAAGCGCGGGTGGGCCAGGTTGGAGGCGACCAGGTCGAGGTCCCCGTCCAGGTCGAGGTCGCCCCAGGCCGCCCCGATCGTGTGGCCGTAGCTGCCGCGCTGGAGCACCCCCGCCACCCCGAGCTGGACCGCTACGTCCTGCAGCCCGCCGCGACCGTCGTTGCGCCACAGGAAGTCGCGGTCGAGCCGGTAGTTGCTCACGAACACGTCGAGGTCCCCGTCGCCGTCGAAGTCGGCCATGCTCACGCCGCGCCCGCACTGGACCCCGCTGGCTTGGACTCGCTGCGAGGCGTCCTGCCAGCGCCCGGGGCCCGTCGAGAGGAAGAGCCGATCGGGCGTCCCCTGGGCGAGCTTCGTCTCGTAGTTCGCCAGGTAGAGGTCCGGCACGCCGTCCCCGTTGAGGTCGCCCCAGGCCGCGCCCTCGGTCGGGTGGCCGTCCCCGAGCCCGTGCCCCTTCCACTCCACGAAGCGCGGCGGCGTCCCGCGCTGATTCTCGAGCAAGCGGTCGGGTCCGCCCCCGCACTGGAAGAGGTCGAGGTCGCCGTCGCGGTCCACGTCGGCGAACACGCCGCCCCGGGCTCCGCCCGGGAGCTTGGGACCCGGTCGAAAGCGGCCGCGTCCGTCGTTGAGGAAGAGCCGGCTCCCGCCCAGGAGGAGGTCGGGGTCCCCGTCCCCGTCGACGTCCGCGAAGGCGACCCGGCTCCCGCGCGCGTCCTTGGGCAGCGGCGCGCGCCGGAAGCGCAGCGGCCGGTGCGTGCTCCACTCCTCGCCCAGGAAGCGACGCGCGAGCGCGCGCCGCAGCTCGGCGGGCTGGCTGGGCAAGGAGGGGTCGCCCTTGGCGAGGACCCGCAGCCGCTGCGTGCCGGCGCGGTCCTCGCTGCGCGCTGCCTCGCCCAGGGTCCACGCCCGCAGGGCCGCCGCGCGCCAGCGTTCGATCCCGGCAGCGCTCCGCTCGCGCTGCGCGCGGGTCAGCGCGGACTCGGCCGCGAGCGCCTCCTCCCGTCGCAGGCGCTGCCGCCAGCGGATCGGCCATAGGGGTCGCGCGGTGGTCAGCGAGGCGACGCCCGCGCTGACGACCCGCGCGACCTCGGCCGCCCGGCCGGCGCGCCGCCAAGAGAGCGCGGCGTCGAGGTAGAGCTGGGGATCGCCCGGGGCCCAGGCGCTGGCCCGCTCGAAGGCCGCGGCCGCCTGGGCTCGCTTGCCCAGCCCGCGCAGCGCCGCGGCGCGGAGGCGCTCGCGCCCGGCCCCGCCGGCGCCGAGGGCCTCGGCTCGCGCCAGCGCGCGCTCGGCCCGGGCGAAGCGCTTCAGCGCCACGGCCAGGCGCCCGAGGGCCAGCTGGTCGCGCCCGCTCAGCGGCCAGAGCGCGCCCGCGTGCTCGAGCTGACCGAGCGCTTGCTTACGCTGGCCGAGCGCCTCGTGGGCGGCGGCCCGCCAGCGCCGCAGGCGCGCCTCCTCCTCCAAGCCGCGCACACGCGCCAAGGGAGCGCGCGCAGCGACCTGGCGCAGGGCGGCCGCGCAGAAGCGCAGCTGCGCCTGCGCGACGTGGGGGCGGAGGTTGGTGTCAGCGTGCTGGAGCGCCCGGGCCTGGACCTCGGCGGCCTCCCCCGGTCGCTCGAGCTGCTCGAGCGCGGTCGCGAGGGTGTCGAGGTAGGCCGCCTCGCGCGGCATGGCCTCGCTCGCGCGCCGCGCCAAGGGGAGGGCCGCCCGCGGATCCCGCTCGCTGGCGGGCTCGCGGGTCAGGAGCAGCCAGGCCAGGTCGTTGGCGGCGTTGACGTTGGCGGGCCAGAGCTCGAGCGCGCGGCGGAGGTCGCGCTCGCCCTCGCCCCAGCGCTTGGCCTCGAGGTGCCCGCTCCCTCGCTGAGCGACCTGACGGCTCTGCTCTTCCGCGCTGGGCTGGGGAGTGGGCTGCGGGGGAGTGGGCTGGTCCTGCGCCCACACCGGCGCGGCCAGGAGCAGCACCCAGCCCAGCCTGAACGCGCGCCTCACTTTGCCTCCTCGGAGTCCGCCCGCTCCTCCGTCGCGAGCACGCGCGGCGGCGGGAAGAGCGCGCCGCCGAGGGCGAAGGCCGCCCCCGTCGCGATCAGGACCCCCACCACGCCGCGCGGGTCCTCGACGCTGCTGCCCAGGCCGAGCAGGGTGGCGGTGCTGACCGCGGCGCCGGCGTTCCCGAGGTTGATCGCGGCCCCGTTCAAGCCGAAGAACGCGCCCTGCCGATCGCGCCCGTCCCGGTCGCCGAAGGCCGAGAGCACGACCGGCGGCAGCGCCAGCACGACCAGCGAAGGCAGGCCCAGGATCGCGAAGGACACGTACCACGCGCCCAGCTCTTCGCGCGCCGCAGCGCCGCTGGCGCCGGCCCACCCGCCCAGGGCGAGCAGGACCGCGCCGGCCAGGAGCGCGCTCCCGCGCAGCTCGCCCAGGGGCTGGAGCCGCTTGGCCAGGGCCCCCACCAGGGGGATCGAGACCAGCATCCCGAGGAAGAGCACCCCGTTGAGCCGCGCCGTCCAGGTCTGCTCGCGCGCCAGCAGCGCGACCGTCACGTAGGGCGCGGCCATCAGCAGCGCCGTGAAGCCGCCGGTCAAAAGCGCGTTGCCGGCCAGGAAGCGGGTCACCCCCTGCTGACGGAGCAGCTCGAGCAGCACCTTGGGCCCGCCCGCGGCCGGCTCTTCGCTGGGCGGCGTCTCGACCAGGAGCAGCGTCGGTCCCAGGACCGTCACCAGGAGCGCCGTCGCGCCGGCCCAGCCCAGCCCCGCGAAGCCCAGCCGCTTGACCAGGAAGGGTCCCGCGATCAGGGCCAGCCCGACCGAGACCAGCGCCAGGACGGCGCCCACCAGCGACATCCGCAGGCGGACGCGCTCCTCGCTCGCGACCGAGGGCAGGAGCGCGGCGTAGGGCTGGACCACGACCACGAAGAGCACGCAGTAGAGCGGGATCGCGACCCAGGCCGGCAGGGCCCGCGTCCAGATCAAGGCGAACATGGCCGCCAGGGCCGGCGTCGCCAGCGCGATCAGCGGTCGCCGGCGCCCCCAGCGCGTGCGGAGCCG
The DNA here is from genome assembly GCA_937911525.1 of uncultured bacterium. GTDB lineage: Bacteria > Planctomycetota > J058 > J058 > J058 > NORP233. The sequence continues at coordinate 5,341 of CALDQK010000791.1, read as the reverse complement.
ATCGCTCCAGCCGCCGATCCAGGGGTTGACCAGGGCCATCAGCAGGTAGCCCACGAAGAGCAAGGCCCCGACGCCCGAGAGCGAGCCGACCGCCTCGGCGGCGCCGCCGGGCCCGCGCACCGTGCCGGGCGGGGCGAAGAAGAACACGATCCACTGGGTGAAGAGGGTGTTCAGGAACACGATCCCGAACATGCCCAGCGGGTAGGCCTCGTTGCGGAGCTGGCTCACTCGCTCGGCCAAGCCTGGCGCAGCACGTCGGCGTGGTCGAAGGCCAGCACGACGGGCGCCGTCAGCGGCGGGTCGCCGAGGGGGCTCAGCTCGAGCGCTCCTCCCTCGCCCGGCGCGCCCACGAACCAGCGCGCGCCCGGCCCCAGCTCGGCCAGCTCCTCCAGCTCGCCCCGGTAGACGACGGTGATCACCCGCGTGCGCGGGTCGCGCCCCGGCTCGCCGAAGGCGCCCGCCTGGATCAGCTGGGGCGGGCTGACGCCGAGCTTCTCTGCCAGCACGCGGCTCGCGCTGGCCTCCAGCCCCTCCTCCAGGTCGACGAAGGTCCCCGGCAAGGCCCAAGCCCCCTGGCAGGGCGGGTTGGCGCGCTGGATCAGCGCCACGGCCCGGCCCGCAGGTGTCCTCGCCAGCAAGAGCACGTCGACCGTGACCGAGGGGCGGCGGAAGTCCATCGCGCTGTAGTTGGCCAGGAAGGCGTCGTCCGAGGTCTCCCCCGCGCTGTCAACGGTGCGCCCCTCCAGGTAGGCCTCCAGCGCCTCGGCCATGTCTGCCCCCGCCGCGTAGCGCTGGCGCGGGTCGAGCTCCAGGGCGCGCATCGCGATCGCCTCCAGGGTCTTGGGGACGCCCGCCCGTAGCTCGGAGGGCGGCGGCGCCGCGCGCGGCTCCGCCAGCGCGCGCACGATCGCGGTCCGGGTCCCCGTCCGCGGGGGCTGCCCCGTCAGGAGCTGGTAGAGGATCCCGCCCAGGCAGTAGACGTCTGCCGCCGGGCCGACCTGCTCGCCCTGGGCGATCGCCTGCTCGGGCGCCATGTAGACCGGCGTCCCGACCACGACCCCGGCCGCGGTCTGGTCGCGATCGGCGAGGGCCTCGATCCGATCCCCCAGCAGGAGCGGCGCGGCGCTCGCTCCGCGCGGAGAGGGCAGGGGCGGCGCCTCGGGGTCGAACACCTTGGCCAGGCCCCAGTCGAGCACATAGACCTCGCCGTAGTCGCCGACCATCACGTTGCTCGGCTTGAGGTCCCGGTGCAGCACCCCGCGCCGGTGCGCGAAGCCGACCGCGCGACACACGGTCACGAGGACCTGCAGGAGCCGAAAGGACCAGCCCTGCGAGGCCGCGATCAGGTCGTCGAGCCCCACGCCCCGGACCAGAGGCATCGTGTAGTAGAGGTAGTCGCCCGCGCTGCCGACCTCGAACACGGGAATGATCACGGGGTGCTGGAGCTGGGCGGTGACCTGCGCCTCCTCGAAGAAGCGCTTGCGCACGTCGGCGGGCAGCTCGGGGCGCACCAGCTTGAGCGCGACGGCTCGCCGCAGGCTGGGGTCGTAGGCCCGATAGACCACGCCCATTCCGCCCTGTCCGAGGATCTCCTGGAGCTGATAGCGGCCGAGCGAGTCGCCCAGGGAGGGCAGCGGCGGCCCCTCGGGCGCGCCCTCCTCCCCGTGGACGATCGTGTCGTCCTCGGCCCCGATCACGCCTCCGTCGGGTCCGATCCCCGACATGCGGCGAGTCCGCGTGTCCAGCTCGGGGTTCTTGCGATCGGAGGAGTCGGCAGGGTCCGGCACGCGCTGAGCTTAGCCGTCTGCCAGGACCCGCGCAGCGAGTCGGACGTCGCTCGCGGGCGTGGCCGCGCTCCCGCGCGCGTCGACGGAGCTCAGGCTCTCGAGCCCGCTCAGCTGGGCCAGCCCCTCGTCGGTCACGGCCGTCTCGCGCAGGTCCAGGTTGCGCAGCTTGGGGAAGCGCTCGGCGATCTCAGCGAGCGCGCGGTCGTCGACCTGGGTCTCGGCCAGGGAGAGGTCGCTCAGCTCGGGCAGCTCGCCCAGGCTGGCCAGCCCCACGGCGCCAACCGCGTTGCCGCTCAGGTCCAGGTGTCCGAGGCCGACCAGCGCGCTGAGGGGGGCGAGCCCCGCGTCGCTGATCCTGGTCGCGCTGAGGTCGAGCACGTAGAGCGAGGTGAAGCCGCCCACGAAGTGCAGACACACGTCGGTCGTGTCGGTCCGCGCCAGGCCCAGCGCCATCAGCCGCTCGCTCGGCAGCACCAGCAGACTCGACCCGTCCGCGCCGGCGCAGTCGTTCAGGTAGAGCGTCTCGAGGCGCAGCCGGCTGAGGTGGATCGACCCCTCCGAGGTGACCTGCGTCCCGTTCAGGTGGAGGTCCCGCAGGGCGCCGAGGCCGGCGAGGTGGGCCAGGTGCTCGTCCCGGACCCGGGTCCGCTCGAGGCTCAGCCGCCTCAGCTTGGCGCAGCCGCGCGCTGCCTTCAGGCAGGCGCCCGTGACCTTGGTGTCGGCCAGGCTCAGCCGCTCGAGCTCGGGCAGCTCGGGCAGGTTCGCGACCCCGGCGTCGCCGATTCGCTGGCAGCGCTCGAGCGAGAGCGCGCGCAGGGCGCCGCTGCGCAGGTGAGCCAGGTGCTCGTCCTCGAGCGGGAGGCAGCCGAGCGAGAGCGACTCCAGCGCGCTCAGCCCCTCCAGGTGGCGCAGGCCAGGCCCGCGGACCTGGGTCGCGCGCAGTCCGAGCTCGACCAGGGCGCTCATTCCCTCGAGGTGAGCCAGGCCGGCGTCGGTGATCGGACGCCCGACGAGCTGCAGCCGGCGCAGGGTGGCGAGCTCGCGCAGGTGGGCCAGGCCGGCGTCGCTCACGACGTGCTGGCTGAGGAAGAGGGTCTCGACCCCCGGCAGCTTGCCCAGACGAGCGAGGTCGTCGTCGCTGACCTGCCCCTGCCAGCCCTCGCGCAGGCCCTGCTCCTGGAGGAAGCGGCCCGCCCAGTAGTCGCCGAGGTGCGCTGCGAGCGCGAAGTCCTCCGCCACGACCTCGCCGCTGCGGAGCCGCGCGTTCCAGTCGGCGAAGCGCGCTTCGAGGTCGCCCGGGTCGAGCTGACGCTCGCGGTCGGCGTGGCGGCGTTCGTGGTCCATGGCGAGAGCGTAGCCGAGGGAGCGCGGGCTCACCCAAGCGCGGGTGGCTACGATCTCCTCGTGGACGAGCAGCTGCGCGAGCGAATGCGAGAGATCGACCTCGGAGACCCCGAGGCGGTGGTCGCGGTGCTGAGCGCCTGGCTCCGCTCCGGGGGGCGGCCCGTGGGCCAGCGCGGGAAGGAGGTCGGCGGCGTCGTCCTGGCGCGCGTGCTGCGCTACCTGCTCGAGGCCAGCGGCCAGCGCGAGGTCGAGGTGCTTCGAGCCAGCGAGGTCGAGGCCAAACACCACGAGCGCTGGATCCGCGCCCTGCGCGACCTCATGAACGAGGAGCGGGTGCGGACCTGGGTGTGGGTCGAGCGCTGGGCGGACCTGCTCGGCTTCGACCGCGACCTGCTCGGCCTGGCCGCCGAGGTCCAGCCCTCCCTGCGCGCGAGCCTCGAGCGCGGCTCCCTCGCCGGAGGCGGCTGGTGGGTCGATCGGATCGAGTGCCGTCGCTGCCGCCACCACGCTCAGACCCGCCAGGGCACCTACTACTGCGACGAGCCGCGCCGCCGCGACCTCCCCCAGGCTCAGCGCTGGGTCCTCCCCACGGATCGCTGCGACCACTTCGAGCGCGAGACTTAGCGCGCCTCGACGAAACCGCTCTGGGGCTCGTCCTCCTACCTCGTGAACCGAGGAGGAGCCCATGCGCCGGTCCCTGGCCCCGTGTTTGTGTTTGCTCGCCGCGCTGATCAGCGGCGCCCACGCCGACGAAGGCAGCCGCCCCGAGAGCGAGTTCGAGGAGTGGCCCGAGCCCGGCCAGCTCTTCGACGAGCACGAGCTCGAGCTCGAGTTCCCCGCGCCGCCTCCGTCGCAGGCGCACTCCCACTCGCGCTCCTCGAGGGAGCCCGCCAGCTCCCATCCCCGCCCGCCCCGCAAGAAGCCCTACTGGGAGGACTACGAGGGCGTGATCCGGCTCGAGGCCTTCTACCTGCCGGTGGTCGGCCTGCGCGCCGACGAGGACGAGGGCGAGCCGAACCGGGGGATCGAGTTCCCGGACGCGCGCACGGGCAGCGGCCTCGGCGCCCGCTTCGGCGCAGGCAACGAGTACATCAACGTGGGCCTGCTCTACACGGTCAGCCGCCACACCACCCGCGGCGTCGAGACGACCCTCGACGCGCACTCGCTCTTCCTCGACATGCTGCTCGGCGGGGCCCTCAACGAGGGCCCCGTCGAGCTGACCCTCTACTTTGGCGCGGGCCTCGGCGGCGCGATCTTCGACTTCGTCGACTACTACAAGGACGAAGGCGGAGCCGCCCTGAACATGCGCGTCCAGGGCGGGCTCCGCCTGATGGAGCACCTCGAGCTCGGCGCCGGCGCGGGCTGGTTCTTCTGGGGCTACCCCGGCGAGACCATAGGCCACGCCGGCTGGCTCCAGCTCAGCCTGACCTTCCGCTTCTGAGGCGCGCTAGAAGTCGAGGATCAGCCAGCCCTCGGGACCCTTGACCATGTTCAGGGTCTCGTTGCGCTTGCTCAGCTTGACCGCCACCTGGGCGCGCTCGCCCTTGGCCTGCTCGGACTCGATCGTCGCGCCCGCGAACATCTCGCACAGCTGCGCGAACATCTTGGGCGGGCAGGTGCCGTCGCGCAGCGACTGGAACTCCTTGGGCGCCTTCGGCGAGAAGCAGGCCCCGGCGCCCGCGAGGTCCTTGGCCTTGCAGGCCGCGATCAGCGCCTCGACGGCGGCCCGCGGGGTGGCGTAGCCCTTGCCCGAGCCCTTGCCCGCTTGGGCCTCGCCGCTCCCCGCCTGCTTCACCGACTGCATCAGCTCGTCGGCCTCGGCGCGGCTCAGGCGCTTCTTGGTCTCGCCGTTGACGACCAGCGAGAGGACCTCTCCCTTGTTCGCCGCGGCGGTCGAGACCTGCACGACGAACAGGATCCCGCCCGGGCCCTGCAGCTGGAGCTCCTGCGCGCCCTCCCTGCTCTTCCCCTTCATGAGGCGCATCGGAATCGTCCGCGCGTCCATGAGCACCCTCAGGACGAGGGGCTCCGTGGGGAGCAGCTCGTGGTAGGCCGGCAGGACGAGGAGCGCCAGCCCGAGCGGAACGACCGATCCCTCGAGCTTCAGGGTCAGCTCGGGGTGCGCCTTGCCCTCGCCGCTCTTGAACTCGACCTGTCCGGCCTTGATCTCGCCCGCGATGATGTCCGCAGGCTTGGGCTCGCTCATGCCC
>CALDQK010000790.1 GCA_937911525.1 uncultured bacterium | reverse complement strand
CTGCCGCCGCTGCCGCCGGGCTGCCGCCGCCGCTGCCGCCGCTGCCGCCGCCGCCGCCGCCGCCGCCGCCGCCGCAGGGCAAGCGCAGGAGCGCCGTGTAGCGGGCCGGCCCCTGCGCGTGGCCGTAGCTGCTCGCGAAGAGGACGACCTCGTGCGCGAGGAAGGGCGTGCGCGGCAGGGCCGTCCCCCTGAGCAGCTCTCGCAGGGCGCGCCCGCCGCGACCCCGCTGCTTGCGCACGCGGCCCAAGGTCACGTGCGGCGCGAAGCCGCGCCGCTCTCGGGGAAAGCCCAGGGGCTCGAGGGCCGCGCCCACTCCTTCCCCGAGCGCGACCAGCTTGCCCCGGTCACGCCCGCCCAGGCCTGCCCACACCACGCGCGGGCGAGACCCCCCGAAGCTGCCGAGGTGAGCCAGGTTCAGCCGCAGCGGCTCGACCGGCAGCAGCGACTCGATCGCCGCCCGCAGCTCGGGCACCCGCTCCTCGGCGACCTCGCCCAGGAAGGCCAGCGTGACGTGGAGCGCCTCGGGGCGCGTCCAGTTCACCACCGCCGCCGCGGGGTCCGCCGCGAGGCGCTCCTGGGCCGCGGCCAGCGTCTCACGCGCGGCGTCGTCGAGCTCGATCGCCCAGAACAGGCGCAAGCTAGCGCCCGAGGGGGGTCCCGCCCTTGACCTCGCACTGGTCGAGGTCGAACTCGAAGGGCTTATCGGTGCGATACCAGGTCACCCCCGAGTGGTTGGTCGCGAAGTGGCGCTCGCCGGTGACGCCCGGCTCGATCGGGCTGGCGGTCGCCATCCAGCAGAACTGACCCGTGTCGCCCTTCGCGCGCACGACCTTGAAGCGATAGCCGTTCTTCTTGCCGCTCGCGAGGACCGAGTCGATCAGGTTGGTCTTGCCGAGCGCGGCGAGGTCGCCGGCGTATTGGAGGGTCCCGTCGTTGTCCTTGTCGCCCTCGCGGAACAGGGCTTGCGCGCTGGAGATCGCCCTGAGCGCTCCGATCGCGGCCGCCTCGTTGCCGTTGCGGCGCGCCTCCTTCATGTTCTCTTCGGGCGTGTTCATGCCGGCCCGCTTGAGCGCGGCGTAGATCAGCTTGCGCGAGTGGACCTCGATCAGCGCCTGCTCGGCGGCCCACAGCTCGTCGCGCTTGGCCGCGAAGGCCTTGCCGCCCGTGGTTGCGTAAAAGGCCAGGCCGGCGTCGAGGGCCTCGGCGTCGAGGACCTTGGCGTAGGCCTGGGCCAGCTCCTGATCGAACTCGTCGGCCTTGGCCTCGCGCAGGGCGACGAGGATCTTCTGGCCCTGCGGGCTGGGCGACTGAGCCAGCTCCCGCTCGATCCGCTGCCGGAGCGTGGCGACGAGCGCGTCGCCAAGCTTGCCCTTGCCCGAGGCCGCGAGCAGCTGCTTGGCCTTGGCCAGCTTGGCGTCGTCGGCCTGAGCGCGACGCTGTCCGAGGCCGAGGCCCAGGGCGAAGAGGGCGGAGCCTGCGAGCGCGAGGCCGAGTGAGCGGGTGCGAGTCTGGTTCATGCTTCCTCCGGCTGACGAGACTACCCGCTGTACGAGCCGCGCGCCCCAAGCTCAGGTGAGCCGGGGGCGCGCAGCGGTGGTGGGGTGGTGTGGTCGAGCTAGCCCTTCGAGTCCTCGCCGAAGAAGCGCTCGAGGCGGGCCTCGCGCACCTCGCGGGCGCGGTTGCTCAGCTCGACGAAGGCCCGCTCCTTCTCCTTGCGGTCGAGGCGGCCGTTCTCGTCCTCGTCGAAGCGACGCACGACGCGGTGCTCCCAGCGCTGGCGCCGCTCCTGCAGGTGACGCTGACGCATGCGCCGCTCGCGGGGGCTGAGCTGGCCGTCCTCGTTCTCGTCCCACTCGCCGAGGGCCCGGCGGCGGACCGCGTCGCGGTGCAAGCGCTCGGCGCGCTGGAGGAAGCGCTTGCGGGCCTTCTTCTCCTCGCGGCTGAGGACCCCGTCCTCGTCCTCGTCGAAGCGCTCGTCGAGGAAGCGCTTGAGGAACTCCAGCTCGCGCTTGTCCAGGCGCCCGTCGTCGTCGGTGTCGAAGCAGTCCAGGAAGGAGATCGGCGCGCGCACCTCACGCTCCCGCTTCGCCTCGCGCTCACGCTCCTCCTCCTCCTCCTCGCGCTTGGCGAAGGCCTTCTTGCCCTTCTCGCCGCGCTCCCGCTTCTTGGCCCGCTCCTCGCGTTCCTCGCGCTCGCGCTTGGCCCGCTTCTGCTTGGCCTCCTCCTCCTCGCACTCCTCGCGCTCGCGCTTGGCCCGCTCGGCCTCCTCGCGGCACTCCTCGCGCTCACGCGCGGACTTCTTCTCCCAGGCCTCGTGCTCGCACTCGCCCTTGGCCTTGCGCTGCACCTTGCAGTCGGCGTCGCAAGCCAGGACGGGCAGGGCCAGCGTCATGGAGGCGAACAGAGCGGCGAACGGAGCGGCGATCAGCTTGCGGGTCATGGGGGACTCCTCTTCTGGGCCCGAGCACGGCGCGCGTCCTCTCGGCCTTCACGCACATGTCGCGCGGCCTCCGCTCGCGTCACGCACTTTCTCGCCAGCGTGCGCAAACCCTTTGCAGCCCAGGACCTGCGAGTCGCCTCCCTTGCGCGTTCACCCGCGCTGAGGCCAAACTGCACGCATGGTCTCGCTGACCCTCAGTCTCCTCCTCCCCCTGCTCTGCAGCGACCTGATCACCCTGACCCTCCCGCCCCGCGCGGGCGAGGTCGCCGCCCACGCGGCCAAGGTCAAGGCGGAGCCCTGGCGGGGTCGACTCGAGCTCCCCGAGGGCCTGGCGTGGATCACCCTGGACGGGATCGGCGCCACCTCCGACCTCGACCTGCGCGCCGAGCTCGGCGAGCGCGCGCAGCTCGGCCAGTCCCACCAGGCGCGCGAGCGCCTGCTCGTCCAGGGCCCGGGCCCCCTCTCGCTGACCGTGGCCGTGGCCGCCGGCAGCGGCGGCGACTTCTCGCTCGGTGTGACCCGGCTCGAGGCCGAGGAGCCCCTGCTCCCGGGCGAGCGCCGCCTGGCGCTCGAAGCCGAGCGCAGCGTACGCCTCCTCCCCCTCCCCGAGCGAGAGGCCCCGCTGGCGCTGCTGTGCAAGCGCCTCGCCGGCGAAGGCGACGTCGACCTCTTCGCCTACTCCGCGAGCGGCGTGCCCCTGGCCTTCGCCGAGGTCCGCCCCGAGCGCGAGGTCGTGCTCCTCCCCCCCGAGGCCCGCAGCCTGATCGTGCGCGCCAAGGGAGGGGCGGCGAGCGTGGTCCTCCACGCCGTCGAGGCCAAGGGCGAAGGCCCCCTCGACCGCTTCCTCGGACGCCTGGCTCGGACCCCCGGCCAGCGCAAGGCGATCGCGGCCCTGCGCACGCACCCCGACTTCCTCCGGATCGAGGCCTACCTGCGCAGCTACCCAGGCGGCCTGCCCCTCCAGCTGCGCGTGGTCCCGGGCCTGGTCGCCCACGGGGTCGAGCGCTACGGGACCTACAGCCAGGGCACGCTCACGATCAACCCCACGATCGCCGAGCACCGCAACAACCCGCAGGAGCTCGTGGACACGCTCCTGCACGAGCTGATCCACGCCCTGCTCGCGCTCCCGCGCGCCGAGGGCTTCCCCCTCGGCCCCGAAGTGCTCGACTCCAGCCACGACCCCCACCTCCGCGGCGCCGTCGGCAGCCCGCTGCGCCGCAGCCGGATCCCCCTGGCGGTCGTCCGCTACCTCGAGCAGCACTACGGACCGAGCGCGAGTAACCCCAGCGAGGACTTCACGGACATCAACGGCGGCGCCCAGCGCATGATCGTGAAGGTGATCCGCGACCTGCTCGCCCGCTCGCAGGTCGGCCGCGAGACCCTCGTGTTCCGCAACCTCGAGCGCCGCTCGGGCGCGGTGAAATAGCGCCTACCCGATCACGTCCAGGAAGCGCTCGAGCGCCACGTCGCCACCCTTGTAGCGCGGGCGCGGGTAGCGCTCCTCCTCGCTAACGAAGATCAGCAGCGCCGTCAGGACCAGCCCTTCCAGCGGAAACACCCCTGGCAGGTCGCCGGGGTCCAGCTCGCTGGCGGCGCGGCCGACCTCGACCAGGCGCGACAGCACGTCGGGGGTCAAGGGCAGGCTCTCCTTGGCCACGTCGCGGGCGCGCTCGAGCAGCGCGCGCAGCGGCGCCTGCAGCTCGGGCTGCGCCCCGAGCTTCGCCGCGACGTCGGCGAAGAGCTCGTCGAAGCGCGGCGCGCGCGCCACGCGCGCGGCCTCGTCGGCCGGCAGCCAGTAGACGCCGCCGCGGCGCAGGTCGCCGTCGTCCTGGAGCTGAAAGCACACCGCGCCGGGGCCCTCGTGGAGCGGGAACACCGCGACCAGCAGCGGACGGGCGGCTTCGCCGACCTCGACCGGCTGGAGACGGGTCGTGTAGGCCGGGGCCAAGCTGCTACTCCTGCTCCGCGGCTCCGTAGCGCTCCTGCAGCCGCCCGTACTCCTCCATCAGCGTCCGCTTGGCGCCCTGGACGCGCTCGAGCTTGGCCTTGACCTCGTCGATCGTGCCCAGCTTGGCGGTCAGCTTGGGGAAGGCGGGGTCGTCCTGCATCGCCTCGAGCAAGGCCAGGCGCGTCTCGAGGGCCTCGAGGTTGGAGTCGAGGGCGAAGCCCATGATCCGGCCCGTGAAGCGCAGGTCGTCCGCCACGGCGCGGTCGACGTCGCCTCGGCTGGCGCAGCCGCTGCAGAGCGCCAGGGCGAGGCCGCCCAGGAGGGCGAGCCGGCGAGGGGCGCGAGGGGTCATTCAGCTTCCTCCTGAGGCGCCTCGCCCGGATCCTCGGCGAGGGCGGCGCGCGCGCGCTCGAGGTCGTCAGCGCCGAAGGCGCCGAGGCGCTCGAGCGCGGCGAGGGGTGGGTGCGAGTCGCCGGCGGCCGCGACCTCGGCCACGACGGCGCGCAGGTCCTCGGCGCGCAGGCGGCCAGCGGCGAAGAGCACGGCCGCCGCCTGACCGTAGTCCTCGACCTCGACCAGGCGCGCGTCGAGCTGGCCGGGCGGCTTGGGTCGGCGGCGGCGGGTGG
>CALDQK010000789.1 GCA_937911525.1 uncultured bacterium | reverse complement strand
ACCGTCCAGGAGCGGGTCGCGCCCCTGGTCCGGGTCGAGCCCCTCCAGCCGCGCTCGGTGACCCTGGACGTCGTGGGGCACGGCACCGTCCGGGCCCGCGACGAGGTGCACCTCAGCGTGGAGGTCGCCGGGCGCGTGGCCTTCGTCGCGACCAACCTCCGCCCCGGCAGCTTCGTCGAGCGCGACCAGCTCCTGGTCCGCCTCGACGGGCGGGCGCAGGGGATCGCCCACAAGGCGGCCCTGGCCGACGTCGCCGCCGCCCGCGCCGCGGTCGGCCGCCTGCGCGCCCTCGGCGAGCACCTCGAGCGGGAGGTCGAGCTGCGGGAGGAGCGCGCCGCCCTGGCCAAGGGCGAGTGGGAGCGCCAGCAGCGCCTGCGCAGCCAGGGCGTCGCCAGCCAGGACCGCCTCGACGCGGCCCGGCAGGCCTACGTGCAGGAGGAGAGCGCCCTCAGCCAGGCCCACCGCGCGCGCGACGTGAACCCCCACGACCTGGCCTCGGCCGAGGCCCGGCTGGCCGCGGCCCAGGCCGCGCTGGAGCGGGCCGAGCACGACCTGACCCGGCTCGAGCTGCGCGCGCCCCTGCGGGCCCAGGTCCGCGCGCGCGACGTGGAGCTGGGCCGGGTGCTCGCGCCTGGCGCGCCCGTGATCGCGCTCGCCGGCCACGAGGCCTACGAGGTCGCCGTCCAGATCAGCCACGCCGACCTGACCAAGCTGGCCTTCGTGCCCAAGGGCGCGATCCCGCGCGGGATCAAGGCTCCCCCCGGGGTGGCCGGTCGGACCCCGGCCCAGGTCCTGTGGCTGGCGCACCCCGAGTCGCGCTGGGAGGGCCACCTGACGCGCGTCGAGTCGGTCGACCCCGACACGCGCACGATCCCGGCCGTGGTCGAGGTCAGCCAGCCCTGGAGCCCGCTCGAGCGCGGCCAGCCCCCGCTCCTGATCGGCGCCTACTGCCGGGTCACGCTCCAGGGCAAGGCCCGCGCGGGCGCCTGGCTGGTGCCCGAGGTCGCGATCCGCGAGGGCGAGCGGCTCTACCTCCTCCGCGAGGGCAAGCTCGCGATCGTGGGCGTCCAGGTCGACCACCGGGCCGGTGAGGAGGCGGTGATCACGCCGCGCGAGCCGATCCAGCCGGGCGACCAGCTGATCGTGTCGCGCCTGGCCTACCCGGTCGTCGGAATGTCCCTGCGCGTCGCCGCGGCCGCCAAGGCGGGCTCGCCGGCTGAGGAGCAGGCTGGGGAGTCGGGCGAGTGAGATACCTCGTCGCGGCGGCGGCGAAGCACCCGGTCTTCGCCAACCTGCTGATGGTCGTGCTCCTGATCGCGGGCGTGTGGGGCTACGGCCACATGCGGGCCGAGACCTTCCCCGACGTCTCGACCGAGATCGCGACGGTGACCTTCGTCTACCCGGCGGCCTCGGCCGAGGAGGTCGAGCAGGGCGTGATCCTGCGCGCCGAAGAGGCGCTGCAGGGTCTGGAGGGGATCGAGGACGTGCTGAGCGTGGCGCGCGAAGGCGTGGCGACGCTCCAGGTCGAGCTCAAGGAGGCCTCCCCCGAGGAGCGGCGCGAGGTGATCGCCGAGCTCAAGGACCGGATCGACTCGATCCAGGACCTGCCCGAGGACGTGGAGGAGCCGACCGTCCGCGAGCTGTTGATCGAGCTCCCCGCGGCCCTGCTCGTGATCCACGGTCCGGCCGAGGAGGCGACCCTGCGCGGGCTGGCTCACCGCTTCAAGGACGGGCTGCGCGCCGAGGGGATCGCGCAGGTGCACCTCTTCGGCCTGCGCGAGCACATGATCTCGATCGAGGTCAGCGAGGACGCCCTGCGCGCCCACGGGATCTCGCTCCAGGACGTGGCGCGCGTGGTCCGCGCCAGCAGCCTCAACCTGCCGGCGGGCTCCCTGCGCTCCCTGCGCGAAGAGCTCAAGCTCGAGGTCCGCGGGCGCCTCATGACCGGGCGCGAATACGCCGACCTGGTCGTGCTCAGCCAGCGGGACGGCGCGGTGGTGCGCCTGGGCGACCTGGCCAAGATCCACGACGCCTTCGCCGACGAGGGGATCCTGGGCCGCTTTCGGGGCGAGCGCGCCAGCCTGATCCAGGTCAACGCGACCGACGCCGACGACACGATCGAGCTGGCCAAGAAGGCGATCGACTTCGCCCACTCGGCCGACCTCCCCGAGGGGGTCCAGGTCACGGTCCTGGGCGACTTCTCGCGCGACATCGTGGACCGGATCGGGCTCCTGCTCGGCAACGGCTGGCAGGGTCTGCTGCTGCTCTTCCTCTGCCTGGTGCTCTTCTTGAACCTCCGCCTCAGCCTGTGGGTCGCGGCGGGGATCCCGGTCGCCTTCGCGACGGCGGGCGTGATCGTGTGGGCGGCCGGCCAGTCGCTCAACATGATCAACCTGTTCGGCCTGATCCTGGTGCTCGGGATCGTGGTCGACGACGCGATCGTGGTCGGCGAGAGCATCTACTCGCGCCAAGAGGAGGGGCTCCCCCCGCTCGAGGCCGCGATCCAGGGCGCGAACATGGTCTCGCTCCCGGTCTTGGCGGGCGTGACGACCTCGATCGTGGCCTTCGTGCCGCTCTTCTTCGTCGACGGGCTGATGGGCAAGTTCATCGTCGAGATGCCCCTGATCGTGATCGCGACCCTGGTCGGGTCGCTGGTCGAGAGCCTGTTCATCCTCCCCAACCACCTCGCCCACACCGAGCTGCGCTCCCCCGAGCAGCGCGCCGCGAGCGAGGGCGAGGACGCGCTCGCCGCGCGCGCCAGCAAGCCGACCCTCGCTGGCTCGATCCGCGCCAAGCTCGACGAGACCTTCCAGAGCGCGGTCAGCCGCGGCTACGTGCCGCTCTACGACTTCAGCCAGCGCAACCGGCTCAGCACCGTCGCGCTGGCCTTCGCGAGCCTGCTGGCCTGCGCGGGCCTGATCGCGGGCGGCGTGCTGCGCTTCGTGATGCTCCCCAAGGAAGACAGCGTCTACACCCAGGTCGACGTGACCTTCCCGGCCGGCACGCCCTTCGAGACGACGGCGGCCACGGTCGCGCACCTCGAGGACGTGGCGCGCGAGGTCAACCGGCAGCTCGACCGCGGCGAGGGCGGGCCCTTCGTGGGGATCTACGCGACGGCGGGCGTGGACGGACAGTCCCACGTCGGACGCCTGGTCGCCGCGCTCAAGCCGGCCGAGCAGCGGACCATGCACTCGGAGCAGATCATGAGCGCCTGGCGCGAGGCGGCGGGCCCCGTGGTCGGCGCGCAGCAGGTCCGCTTCGGCCAGTTCGGCGGCGTGTGGAGCAAGGACATCGAGCTCAAGGTCCGCGGCGAGAACCCGCAGCGCGTGCTGGCCGCGACCAACGCCCTGGTCCAGGCCGTGGCCGACCAGCCCGGGACCCTTGACGCCAGCAGCGACTTCCTCCCGGGCAAGCGCGAGCTGCGCGTGCGCCTGACCGAGCTGGGGCGGATCCAGGGGATCACGGTCGCCAGCCTGGCCGACCAGGTGCGCGACGCCTTCCACGGCGACGAGGCGGTCAAGCTGCAGCGCGGCCGCGACGAGGTCGAGGTCCGCGTGCGCTACCCCCGCCACGAGCGGGTCAGCCAGGCCGACCTCGAGCGAATGTGGGTCCGCGGGCCCAGCGGCGAGACCTTCCCCTTCGGCGAGGTGGCCTCGGTCGAGCTGGTCCCCGGCCTGGCCGAGATCCGGCGCCGCAACGGCCAGCGCGAGCTGACGGTCACCGCCTCGATCGACGAGGACGCGACCACGGCCTCGCTCGTGTCGGAGGCCCTCGACGAGGGCGCCCTGCCCGAGATCGCGGCCCGCTTCCCAGACGTCAAGATCCAGGTCAAGGGCGCGGCCGCCGAGACCGCCGAGACGGTGACCTCGCTGATGGTCGGCTTCGCGGGCGCGGGCATGGGCATGTTCATGATCCTGGCCCTGATGTTCCGCTCCTACCTCCAGCCGCTCTTGATCATGGCCGTGATCCCCTTCGGCTTCGTGGGCGCCGTCTGCGCGCACCTGCTCTACGGGATCCCCTTCACGATGCTGAGCGTGTTCGGGCTGGTCGCCCTGGCCGGCGTGGTGGTCAACGACTCGCTGGTCCTGATCGACCGCGTCAACGAGCTCCAGCGTCAGGGCGTCGGCGTCGAGGACGCCCTCGCCCAGGCCGGCCCGAGCCGCTTCCGCGCGATCCTGCTCACGAGCATCACCACGATCGCGGGCCTGATCCCGCTGATGTTCGAGCGCAGCTTCCAGGCCCAGTTCGTGATCCCGATGGCCGTCTCGCTCGCGGGCGGTCTGGCCGCGGCCAGCTTCGGCACGCTCTTCATCGTGCCCAGCCTCTACCTGCTCCTGAACGACATTCGCCGCGCTGGCCGCTGGGCGCTCACGGGCGAGTGGCCCACCCGCGAGGAGGTCGAGCCCGCCTGCCGCGACGGCCTCCTGCGCGCCGTCGGAGAGCACGACGTGAGCCAGGGTGAGCAAGGACCGCTCTCTGTCGAGGGGCCCTTGGCGAGCGTCGAGACTCCTCAGATCGCGCCCAGCGAGCCTGCAGAGCCCTTCCCGGGGCGAAGCGCCCCCGCCTCGACCCCTGGCTAGTGATGACACTGCCCTGTCTCATTCGCTCGCGGGCGGGGCGCGCTGAACTTTCGTACGCGGAGGTTGGAATCTTCTAATCTCGTTAGCCATCCTGTCGTTGGTCATTCGAGCAGCGCTCGAAAAGGTGTGGTCATGGCAGGCGGCTCTGGACGCAACTGCTCTTCCTCAAGGGAGAGCGGGGGCGAGATCTTGAACTTTTTGGAGCGCAAGCGCGCGATCGGAATGCTCCAAACCCCGACCGAGGTGATCGGGGTCACCGGGCGCTACTCGCGTCGGACTGGGCTCGACTTTCGCGGCGCCGCGCCCCTCGCCTACCTCGTCGGAGAGGCCGCGGCGCCGGAGTACGAAGCGACGACCCAAGCGGCCTTCGAGCGCGGCTCGCAGGTCGAGTTCTACGCGCCGACCCCCACCACTGGCGAGTGGTGGCACGTCGTC
>CALDQK010000788.1 GCA_937911525.1 uncultured bacterium | reverse complement strand
GACGCGGTGGGCGCCGTGGCGGTCACGACCCAGCGCCCCAACGACCCGCCGGGGCCCGCCATGCCCGGCGAGACCTACGAGCTGCGCCTCACGCCTTCGCCCACCGCGCCCCGGCTCAGCCTGGCCTGCATGCTCGTCCAGTCCAACGACTGGTTCCTCTCCACGCCCGCCGGCGGGGTCGAGCTCTTCGACGCCAGCGGCGCGCGGCGCCCCGCGGCTGAGCTCCAGGCCGAGTTGGAGCGCACCCTGGACGTGTTCGACGCGGGCACCGAGCGCGACGAGGTCCCCGGCGCTGGTCCGAATCAGCCCCTGCGTCAGGGCGGTCCCAACTCCGGGCCGAGCGACGCCGACGACACCGTGCGGCGCGTCCGCGGCAGCGAGAACGACCTGGCGGGCGCCTACGCCGGCTTCACGAGCGAGGTCCGGGTCACCCCGCTCAGCGGCGGCCGCTTCGAGGTCGAGCTGATCAACGTCAGCGCGGGTCGGCGCTTCCAGGCCGTGCTCACGCCTGTGGCCTGGCAGCTCCACCCCGAGACCGGCGGGCTCTTCCGCGAGGGTCAGGTCGCCAGCGCGGGGCTGGAGGCCCTGGCCGAGGACGGCGACGCCAGCGCGCTGGTCGGCGCCCTCCCGCAGGGCGCCCTGGCCGGGGTGGTCGACACCCCGGTCGGCGCCCAGGCCGCGGGCCCGCTCGCTCCGGGCCAGCGCTACCGCTTCGTCGTCACCCCCGACGCGACCAACCGCTACCTCTCCCTGGCCAGCATGCTCGTGCCGAGCAACGACACCTTCGTGGCCCTCGGCGAGCGCGGCGTCGCCCTGCTCGACTCGGCGGGCCAGCCGCGCGCCGCCAACGCGATCGCGACCGACGTGGCCCGGGCGCTCGGCGTCTGGGACGCGGGGACCGAGGGCGACGAGGTCGGCGCGGCGGGCCCCAACCAGGCCCCCGCGCAGGCGGCGCCCAACACGGGCCCCGCGGCCGGCGCCGGCACGGTGCGCCCCTTCGCCGACCCCCTCTGGCAGGCGCCCGCGACCGATCGCCTGCTCCGGATCACGATCCGGCCCCGCTGACCGCCTCGGTGGTCGCTGCGCGGGCGCCAGGCTAAGGTCGATCCGCTCGTCCTCCGCTGAGGTCCCCATGCCCGCTCGCCCGCTGCTCACCCCTCCTTGGCCTGCGCTCGCGCGCTGCGCGGGGTGCGTGCGGTGAGCGAGGGGAAGAGCGCGGGGGGGAGCCGGCGACTCACGCCAGGCCGGATCTATCTAGCGCTCTCCGCGCTCCTGCTCGTGCTGGCGGGGCTCGCCCGCTCTCGCCTGCACGGGGTGCTCTGGTCGGGCGCGCTCTTCGACACGACCCTGGCGCTCGTCGCCTGGGTCGGGTTCGGCGCGCTGGGGCTGACGCTGCAGGTGCTCTACCGCCGCCTGAGCCGGCGCGCCTTCTTCCGGGCCGCGGTCGTGTTGCTCGTCCCCCTCGTCGTGGCCGCGCTGGCCGAGGGGACGCTGCGCGCGCTCCAGCAGCCGGTCACTCACCAGAGCACGGTCAACACGATCCTGACCCGCGCGGTCGGAGCCGAGGGCGTCGTCGTGTTCGAGCCCAGCAGCGAGGGCTCCATGGGGGGCGTGCCCTGGCGGACCAACTCGCTCGGGCTGCGCGGTCCCGAGGTGCCCCTCCCCCGCCCCGCCGAGGGGGTCACCCGGCTGCTGGTGCTCGGCGACTCCTACACCTTCGGCGACGGGCTGGAG
The DNA here is from genome assembly GCA_937911525.1 of uncultured bacterium. Lineage (GTDB taxonomy): Bacteria > Planctomycetota > J058 > J058 > J058 > NORP233. The sequence continues at coordinate 6,568 of CALDQK010000788.1, read as the reverse complement.
GAGTCGGTGACCTGGCCGCGCCAGCTGGAGCGGCTCCTGCGGGAGCGCTTCCCGCAGCGCCGCTTCGACCTCGTCGACGCCAGCCACTGCGGCTACAGCGCCGAGCACCAGGCCCAGGCGCTGGCGCACTTCGGGCCCCTGGTCGAGCCGGACCTGGTCCTGGTCGGCGCCTGCCAGAACGACCACTGGGTGCGCACACAGGCCTACGGGTTCGAGCAGCGCTATCGCTACTCCTTCGTCCCCGACGACCTGGCGACGCCGCTCTTGGGCTACTCGCTCCTGGCTCGCAAGGTCGCGCGCGGCTACGACCAGGTGCTGCTGAAGGTCGGCCTACGCGACGAGCAGAGCGCAATGCTCGAGCGGCTCGCCGACCCCGCGGGCGAGAACTGGCAGGCCTTCGTGGCTCAGTACGCGCGCATGGTCGAGCTTTGCCAGCAGCTCGGGACTCCGCCCCCGCTGGTCCAGGTGCTCGTGAACCTCACGGCCGAGGGCATGGCGCCAGAGGGGGGGCCCTTGGTCGATCGCTACCTCGAGGGGGTCGGCTCGACGGGCGCCGAGGTGTTCGAGGCTCGAGCGCGCTTCGCGCCCGTGAAGGCCGACCTGCGCCTGAACCCGAGCGACCCCCACCCCAACCCGCAGGCCCACCGCCTCTACGCCGAGGCCTTCCTGGCGGCGCTGCTCGAGCGGGGCTGGCTCGAGCGGGAGTGAGCGACGAGCAGGCGAGGGAGCGGGAGCGCCGCTGGGTGGCTTCGGGCAGCGAGGACGACGAGGCCGCGCTCCTGGCCGAGCGGGTTCGCCTGGGTGAGCTCGAGCTGCGCTCGCTCCAGCTCGCGGCGGCCTGCGTCTGGCCCGCGGCGCGACGCGCCCTGGCGGAGCTAGGGGAGGAGGTCGAGCCGACCCTGCTCGAGCCCGAGGCCCTGGCCGAGCTGTGGTGGTTCCCCGAGTGCGGACCCGCGGCCTGGGGGCGCGTCGTGCTCGCGCTGCTGGGCACGGTCGAAGAGGAGCTGCTGCAGATCAGCGACGCGTGGGAGCCCTGCGGCTACTGCCACGAGGAGGAGGACCGGCCCGACATGGAGGCCTTCTGGGTCGGGCTGCGGCAGGTGGTGCAGGCCGGCGAGGCGCCCAGCGGCGCCAACTTCCAGATCGAGGCGTCGGAGATCTCGCACGGGCTGAGCGAAGGGGGGCGGCTCTACCCCGCGTCGCGGGCGCTCTACAACGGGTGCCGCCTGCTCGACGAGTGCGTGGACAACCTCGGGCGGGAGCCCTGGGCCTGGGAGCTCGACCCCGGCGACGCCTACGAACTGCTGCTGGGCCGGCTGCGACGAGGTGGGACCTCCGAGGCGGAGCTCGAGGCCGGGCTGCGACGCGTCGGCGCCTGGGCGCTTGGGTACGGCGACTTCCTCGACTCGGCGGGGGCGGCGCTCCGGGATCGAGTTTGAACCACAGAGAACACAGAGGACACAGAGATTCACGGAGAGCGCGGCTGGCGCTCCCGGGCGCCAGCGCGGGGCCTAGCGCCCTGGATCACGGCGCGATGCGGAGCTGCTCGAGCTTGCGCTTGAGGCTGCGGCGCGAGATCCCGAGCGCCTTGGCGGTGGCCGTGAGGTCGGCGCGGTTGGCCAGCAGGGCGTCCTCGATATAGCGGCGCTCGAAGTCGGCGAGGGCCAGCCGGAGCGGGCGGATCGCGCCGCCGCGGTCGAGGGGTAGGTCGTCGGGGTGGATCGGGCGCTCGTCGGCGAGGACCACGCCGGCGGAGAGGACCGCGTTCAGCTCGCGGGCGTTGCCCGGGTAGCTGCGGGACTCGAGGGCGGCGCGGGCGGCCGAGGTCAGGACCGGGGGCGCCTCGGGGCGCTCGCGGGTCCACTCTTCGAGGAGGAGGTCGATCAGGGGGCCCTTGTCGTTGGGGCGGCGGTCGAGGGCCGGCAGCTCGACGTGGACCATGCTGACGAGCATCGCGAGGGTCTCGTCGAAGCGGCCCGAGCGCAGCAGGTCGTCGGGGACCTCGCTGGTCGTCACGATCACCTGGGCCTGGATCGGGACCTGCTCCTCGCTGCCCAGGGGGCGCACCCAGCCGTCCTCCAGCGCGCGGCACAGCTTGCGCTGCAGCTCGAGGGGCGCCTCGGGCAGGTGCTCGAAGAGGAGCGTCCCGCCCTGGGCCGAGGCGAGCAGGCCGCGGTGGCTGCCCTCGACTCCGGCCAGGGCGCCGGGCGCGTAGCCGAAGAGCTCGGCCTCGATCCGGTCCGCGCGCAGCTCGCGCAGGTCGACCTTGACCAGGGGGCGCTCCTTGCCAGCGGAGCGGACGCTGTGCAGCGCCCGGGCCGCCACGCCCTTGCCGACGCCCGGGGGCCCCGAGATCAGGACCGCGCAGCCCTCGCGCGCCGCGGCCTCCAGGCCCTCGATCGCCGCGCGCAGCTCGTTGCTGCGGCCGATCAGGCGGTGCTCGCCGCCGCCGAAGCTGACCGGCGCCAGCTCGGCCTGGGTGTGGGCCTCGAGGAAGCGGCGCTGCTCGTGGCCGGGCGCGGGCCCGCCGCGGCCGTGCAGAGCGGTCTCGAGCACGCCGCGCCCGACCGCCATGGCCGAGAGGTCCGCCAGGGCGCAGGCCAGCTCGACCTCGCGGTCGGTGAAGAGCCCGACCTGGAAGCTGGCGTCGAGGTAGAGCGCGCCGCGCCGGCCGTCGGGCACCGTGATCGGGACCGCCAGGAGCGAGCGCAGCCCCAGGCCGACCACGTGGGCCTCCTGCTTGGTCTCGGCGCGCACGCGGGCCTCCGCGCTGAGCACGACCTGGCCGGTGTTGGCCGACTTGAACGCGCAGCGGCGGAAGAAGCGCTGGCCGCGCTCGACCTCGTCGATTCCGACCGTGGCCAGGACCGTGGCCGTGTCGGGCGTGTCCTCGAAGAGGGCCAGGAAGCCGCGCTCGGCGCGGCACATGCCGACCACCTCGCGCACGATCGCTTCCTGCACGACCGCGAGGTTGGGCTCGTCGACGACCATTCGGTTCAGGCGGACCAGGAGCGCGAACTCGGCGCCGGGCTGGCTCTCGACGGGCGCGGCGGCCGGGACCCCGGGCGGGGGCGCGACGGCGCGGCTGGCCGGCTGGATCGTGGGGCGGGTCGACTCGACCATGGCGGTCAGCATGGCCTCTTCGCCCGAGATCGAGCCCTCGCCGCTGGCGCGGGCCTGGACGTCGAGGGCCTGCACGGGGGAGTCGCCGCGCAGGGCGGCGCCCCGCAGGGGGTCGGCGCCGAGGAACTCCTCGCGCCGCTCCTCGGGCAGGGAGGAGGCGATCTGCTCGACCAGCTCCTGGGCCTCGAGGGTCAGCTCGAGCGCGCGCTCGTGCGCGCCGCGCACCTCGGCGCAGGCCGCCGCGACCTGCAGCGCGCGCCAGGTCAGGTCGGCCAGCTCGGCCCGACGGGAGGCCTCGAGCGCCTGCTCGGCGCAGCGGGCCGCCGTGGGGACCGAGCCGTCGGGGAGCGCCAGCTCGATCCGGGCCCGCAGCAGGCGCTCGCGCACGCGCAGCTGGCCGCGCCTGTCGGGGGGCTGGCTGCCCTCGAGGGGCTGCATCCGGCCCGGGCGCGGGACGGGGCGCGAGTCGAGCAGGGCCTTGGCGTCGCGGGGGTCACCGCTGGCGAGGCGCAGGCCGGCCAGCTCGATCGCGGCGGAGCGGGCGGTGAAGCGCTCGCCCAGCCGCTCGGCCAGGCGGCGCGAGCGCTCGAGCTCCCGGCGCGCGTGGCCGCGGCCGCGGCGGCGGCGGGCGTGGACCTGGCCGAGGAGCAGGCGGGTGCTGGGCTCGAAGAGCGCGAGCACCTCGTGCTCTTCGCAGAGAGCCAGCGCGCGCTCGCCGGCGCGCCGCGCGCGCTCCACTCGCCCGAGGCTCAGCTCGATCCGGGTCTCGAGCTTGAGCGTGTCGAGCTGGCCTTCGAGGTCCTCGTGCTCGGAGCGGATCCGCGTGACCTGCTCCAGCCCGCGCAGGGCCGCGCCCAGCTCCCCGCGTCGCCGGTCGAGCTCGGCCAGGATCGAGAGGGACTGGGCCTCGCCGAGGCGGTCGCCCAGCTCGCGGTGCGCGGTCAGGGCCTGGCGCACGTAGGGCTGCGCCTCGCCTGGGCGCCCCAGGTCGCAGAGCACCTCGGCCAGGTTGTTGGCCGCCAGGGCCGCATACCAGCGGTCTTCGAGGTCGAGGCGCAGGCGCAGCGCGCGGCGGTAGGCCCCGGCGGCTTCGTCCAGGGCGCCGGCGCAGCGGTAGACGTAGCCCAGGTTGTGCAGCGAAGCCGCCGCGCCCGCCAGGTCGCCGATCGTGTCGCGCAGGAGCAGCGAGCGCTCGAGCAGCTCGCGGGCGTCCGCCAGCCGGCCCTGGCGCGAGGCGACCAGCGCCAGGCTGCTGCACACCTGCGCGGCGCCCCGCCGGTCGCGCAGCGCCTCGCAGGCCTCCAGCGCGCGACGCCAGCGCTCCTCGGCGGCCACGTCGTCGTGGGCCTCGAAGGCGACCCGGCCCAGGCGCGCCAGGGTCCGCGCGGCGTCCTCAGCGAGCCCCTCGCGCTCCTGGACCGCCAGCGCGGCTTCGTGCATCCGGCGGGCCTCGCGGGGGTCCTCCTCCAGGGTCGCGGCCATGCCGATCAGCCCGAGCAGCTCGGCGCGGACGCGGGCCAGCTCCGAGCTCTCGCCCGTGGCCTCGCTGACGAGGGCCAGGCCCTCGGCGCAGCGCGCGCGCGCGTCCTCGCTCAGCTCGGCGTCCAGGTCGAGCTGCGCGGCCTGGGCGCACACCCGCGCCCGCTCCAGCTCGACGCCCTCCTGGTCGGCGAGGTAGGTGTGGGCCCAGCCGAGGGCCGCGCGGGCTTCGCGCTCGCGGCTGCGCAGCAGCAGGCCCTCGGTCAGGAGCTGATACTGCTCGGCCGCCTCCGCCGGGGATCGCTCGCCGGGTTCGTCGATCAGCTCGCGCAGGAGCTGCTCGGAGCGCTCGAGCTCGTGGCAGCGCATCAGGAGCTTGGCGGCGCGCAGGCGCCACTCGCGCCGCCCGCGCTCGCCCTCGGGGGAGAGCTCAGCCCCTTCCCTGGCCGCGCAAGCGTCCGCGAGGGCCAGGGCCAGCTCGGCCGCGCGGTCCTCCGCGCCCAGCTCGGTCAGCCACTCGATCACGGGCGGGGCGTGCTTGCGGAGCAGGTCGCCTTCGCCGCCCGCGGCGGAGAGCTCGACCACCTCGAGCTGAGCTTCGCGCAGCGGCTCGGCCGGGAGGCGCGCGGCCAGGAAGCGCGCGAGGCGGCCGGCGAGCTGGGGCTCGGGCGGGCCTTCGCTCGCGCCGGCGAGGCGGTAGCGGTCGTCGAGGCGGGTGACCTCGCCCCGCTGCAGGCGCGCCAGGATCGCGGCGTTGGCCGCCGAGAGCGAGGTCCGCGCGCCCTGCGCCAGCAGGTGCAGGTCGACCGGACGACGCAGGCAAGCCAGCACGGCGAGCAGGCGCTCCCCGAGCTCGTCCTGGGTCTGGTCCTCGTCTTCGCCCGGGTCGGCGGGGGCGGCGAGCTGGAGGTGCTCGCGCACGCGCTCCAGGGCTCGCCCGGGGTTGCCCTCGCAGCGCAGCTCGACGGCCTCGCGGAGCGCAGGCGGGAGCTGCTCGTCGTCCTCGAAGCCGAGGGCCGCGGCCGCCAGGTCGCGCAGGGGCTGGGCGTCGAGGGCAGGCAGCCGGATCGTGCCGACCCCCAGCTGGGAGTCGAGCTCGGGCAGGCGGCTGCAGGTGCCCACGATCAGGAGCCGCGGCGGGCTCTCGCTCTCGCGCCGCGCCAGGGTCACGGCGCGCGCGGCCTGGCTGAGGAGCGCCAGGGTCTCGGGGCGCGCCGCGTCGACGGCGTCGAGGAGCAGCGCCAGGGGGCGCTTGCGAGCCGCCGCGAGCAGGTGCTCGACCAGGGCGTCCAGCACGCGCTGGTGGGCCAGCTCGGGGTCGCGGGCGAAGGGCGGCGCGAGGCCGTCGGGGAGCTGGGCGGCGCGCTCGGGGAGCAGCGCGCGCAGGACCCAGGCCGCGTCGGTGTCGACCTCGCTGAACAGGCGTCGGCGCGAGAGCAGGCGCAGCAGCTCGCCCAGGGGGCCGAAGGGGCCTTGGCCGCTCTCGCCGCAGCGCCCGCGCAGGACGAGCACGTCCTCCAGCCCGAGCCGGAGGGCCAGCTCGTCGGCCAGGCGCTCGCGCCCGGCGCCGCGGGGGCCGGCGATCAGCGCCAGGGCCGTCTCCTCCTCGCTGCGGCCCTCGCGCAGGAGAGGCTCGGCCCAGCCGCGCAGGCGCTCCAGCTCGACTCCGCGTCCGATCAGCGGGGTGGGGGCGGGCAGGCGCGGAGGGCGCAGCCCTTCGCTCAGCCGCTGCCCGCTGATCTGCTCCAGGTTGGCCAGGGCGGCCTGGACCGTGTTGGGGCGCTCGTCGGGGAAGGGCCGCAGGAGGACCATCACGAAGGTCGCGAGGTCGGCCGGCAGCCCAGGCGGGAGGTTCTGGCGACCCTTGGCGCTCAGGGAGGGCAGCTCGAAGGCGTCCGAGCTGGAGAGGAGCTCGTAGAGGATCAGGCCCGCCTCGTAGAGGCTAGCGCGGCGATCGATTCGGGCG
>CALDQK010000787.1 GCA_937911525.1 uncultured bacterium | reverse complement strand
GCGCGCGGCGAGCTGCTGGGCTGCGAGGCGCAGGTCGAGGCGGCGAGCAAGGGCGCGCGCACGACCCTCACGATCCGCGCCTGGGTGGTCTCGCAACACCTCGGCGGTGATGCGAGCCCCCTCCAGGTGCGCTGGCGCCTCGTGGTCGCCAAGCGAGGCGCCGCCTTGAGCGTGCTCTCGCGCCAGGAGACGCCCGAGTGAGGGACCGCGCCCGAGCTCGACTGCTGCGCCGCCTGGCTCGCCTCTCCGCTCGCGGAGTGCCCCTGCCCGAGGCCCTGGGAGCCCTGGCCGCCGAGCACCCTCGGCTGCGCGCGGCGGCCCAGATCGCCGCCGAGGGCGGCAGCCTCGACGCGGCCCTCTCGGAGAGCGCGCTCCTCGAGCCGGCTGACCTCGAGCTCTTGCGCGCGTCGCGGGAGCAGCCTGGGATCGCGCTCGAGCTCCTGGCGGCCGACGCCGCGGCTCAGGCCGAGGTCCGCGCCGTGATGCGCGACATGCTCCTGCGGCCCCTCTGGAAGGCGGTGGTCGTGGTGCAGCTCGCCTGCCTGGTGTTCGCGACCAACGGCGCCCTGGGCCTCTACTATCAGGACCCGCTCCGCTGGAGCGGCGGCAACCAGGTCCTGGCCGGGGTCGGGATCTGGCTCTTCCTGACCAGCCTGTTCCAGCTCGGTCCGGCGCTGGCCCTCCGCTCTCGGCTGGGGCGACGCGCCATGGACGCCTTGGGGCGGCGAATGGTGCTGGCGGGCCCCCTGCTCGCCACCGAGACGAAGGCGCGCTTCTTCGGGGTCCTCGGGACCAGCCTCGCGGGCGGGCTCTCGCTCCCCGCGGCCCTCGGCCGCGTCCGTCAGTCCTTCGGCGCGCGCGGCGTCGCAGACGCCCTCGAGGAGCTCGAGGCGTCGGCTCGCAACGGCGCGGGCCTGGTGCCGCTCGTGCGCAGCGCGTCCTTCCTCGACCCCTCGAGCGCCTGGCTGGTCGAAGCCGCCGTCGAGCGCCCCGACCTCCCCGGCGAGCTGCTCGCGCTCTCAGCCCTCGAGCGCCGGCGCCTGGTCCACGAGGCCGCTCGCTGGGCTCCGCTCCTGGGAGCCGCGACCGAGCTCAGCGCGCTGGTCCTGCTGGCCTGGTTCGGCAGCGCCCTGTTCTTCATGAAGGGCCTGATCTAGCCGGGGGGCGGTCCCCCCCAGACCCCCCAGCTTGGGCTCGCGAAGCCGCTTGCGGCTTGCCTTCGTCGCCGGAGGAGGCGGGCCGCCAGCGGGATCACGCCGGGGGCGTGGGCGGCAGCGCATGGCGGCTGGTCTGAGACCTCCGCCGTGACTCGTCCTCCGAGCACGGACACGAGACCGCTCAGCTCCAACCAAACAACGAGGCCGAGCACTGGGCTCGGCCTCGTCAACTACCTGGCTGGGTCGTGACCTGGCTAGAAGAGGACGCTGAAGTTGAGCGTCAGCTCGGTCACGCCGGCGAGGTCGTCGAGGATCCCGTCGTTGCGGCCGCCGCCGGTCGACTGCTCCGTGCCGTTGATGTCGTAGAAGCGACCGTCGTCGGTCTGGCTGGCCAGGATGAAGTGCTGCCGGATGCCGATGCCGACGTGGAAGATGTCGGCGACCTTGTAGTCGAGCTCGACGAAGATGTGGCCGCTGATGTTGACGTCCTGGTAGTCGACGTTGTCGAACGCCGTGCCGCCGCCCTCGCTGCTCGCGAAGGTGTCGCCCTCGCTGTAGTTGTAGATCCAGAGGCCGCCGCCGAAGCCAGCCCAGAAGGCCAGCCCGTCGATCGAGAGCTCGGGGTTGAAGATCCCCAGGCTCAGGGTGTGGGCGTGGACCACGCCGCTAACCGAGCGGCTCGAGCGCGGGTTGCCGCGGGTGTCGGCCGCGGAGCGCTTGACCTCGAGGCGGCTCCAGGGGACGAAGCCGCTGTCCCAGCGGATCCCGATGAAGCCGGGGACCTCCCAGTTGATTCGGAAGCCGACGACCACGTCGTGGTGGATATCGAGCTCGTTGCTGAAGAACCAGCCGCCGGTCCAGAGCGTGATCCGGATGCGGTTGTTGTGCTCGGTCCAGCGGTCGGTCTCGGGGTGGAAGTCCTCCACCATTTTGAGATCGCCCAGGGGGACCGCGTCACGGATCCGCGAGCGCTCGACCTCCTGGCCGAAGCCCAGGTCGTAGCTCGCCACTTGGAGCTGCGGTCCGCGGACCTCGTTGAAGCGATCATCGAGGTCGCCCGCCGACGCGCTTTGACCCGCGAAGAGGAGCACGATGGCCGCAATGGAGGAGAGCTTGGCGAGGGCACCCAGAGAGGTGCTGGCGCCCGCAAGTTGAGCCGACATAGGAAGTTCCCCCTATTACTCTGGGCCGTCGCGCGCTCAGAGGAGCGGGGACATTACGAACTCTGCCTTTGGGTGTCAAGCGCCCGGAGCGCCCTAAGTCCTTTGTTCCGCTTGACTCGATTGGGACGACAGGCGTCCGTAGAATCCCGCTCCTTCACGCAAGGAGCGAACCCCGTGCTCGATGTGAACGCGCTAACGCAGGATCTGGCAGGAAACGCCGCCAAGCTGGCCCGACGAAAGGGCGGCGAGGTGGACCTGGCTGCGATCAATGAACTGAACGAACGCCGCCGCGCGCTCCAAAAGGAGCGCGACGACCTGGTCCACGAACAGCGCGAGCTGGGACCAAGGATCGGGGCGGCCAAGGCCAAGGGCGAAGACGCGAGCGAGCTCTTCGAGCGCTCGGGCCAGCTCAAGAGCCAGGTCAAGGACCTCGAGGTCGCCGCGCGCGAGGTCAAGGAGGAGCTCGACCAGAAGCTCCTGCTCGTGCCCAACCTGCCCCACCCCGAGGCGCCCGAGGGCGGCGAGGACGAGGGCGAGATCCGCGACACCTGGGGCGAGCCCAAGAGCTTCGACTTCGAGCCCAAGGACCACGTGGCGATCTGCGACGAGACCGGGCTGGTCGACCTGGGCGAGGGCGCCACTCGCCTGGCCGGCAAGAGCTTCGTCGTCTACCGCGGGCAAGGCGCGCGCCTCACGCGCGCCTTGATCAACTTCTTCCTGGACCTGCACACCAGCGAGCACGGCTACACCGAGGTCTCGGTCCCCTTCGTCGTCAACCGCACGACGATGACGGGCACCGGCCAGCTGCCCAAGTTCGAGGACGACCTCTACCGGATCGACAAGGACGACCTGTTCCTGATCCCGACCGCCGAGGTGCCCGTCACCAACCTCCACCAGGACGAGATCCTTCCGGGTGAGGAGCTGCCGATCAGCTACTGCGCCTACACGCCCTGCTTCCGCCGCGAGGCGGGCGCGGCGGGCAAGCTGACGCGAGGGCTCAAGCGCCTGCACCAGTTCGACAAGGTCGAGCTGGTCCGCTTCGTGCGCCCCGAGGAGAGCGACGCCGAGCACCAGCGCCTCTTGGGTCACGCGCGCAAGCCGCTGGAGCTGCTCGGGCTGCACTACCGGGTCAAGGAGCTGGCGGCGGGCGACATCGGCTTCTCGGCCGCGCGCTGCTACGACCTCGAGGTCCACGCTCCCGGCAGCGACGAGTGGCTCGAGGTCAGCTCGTGCTCGACCTTCACCGACTTCCAGGCGCGCCGGGCGAACATTCGCTTCAAGGACAAGAAGGGGCCCGACGGCAAGAAGCCCAAGACGGCCTTCGTGCACACCTTGAACGCCTCGGGCCTCGCCCTGCCGCGCGTGTTCGTGGCCCTGCTCGAGACCTACCAGCGCGCCGACGGCAAGGTCGATGTGCCCGAGGTCCTGCGCCCCTACCTGGGCGGGCTCGAGACTCTCGGCTAGCCGACTGGGCCTGGGGACTGGGCCTGGGGACTGGGCCTGGGGACTGGGCCCGGGGACTGGGCCCGGGCGAGTCGGAGACTAGCTTCGGCGAGCGGAGGCTCCCTCGTCGCCTTGCGCTGCGAGGCGGGGGGGAGCATCGTGGAGTCGTGATCGATCCCCTCGAACTCAGCCAGGGTGGGCTCTTCGCTTCGAGCGAGCGGGCCGCCCGGCGGATCGGGGACTACTTCGTGCGCGCCATGCTGGGGCGCGGTGCTATGGGGGTCGTCTACCTCGTCGAGGGCAGCGAGGGCCAGCAGCTGGCCCTCAAGCTGCTCCCCGAGGAGATGGCGAGCGACGAGGAGTCGCTGACCCGCTTCGCGCGAGAGGTGGAGGCGCTGGCGATCCTGGCCGGCCACCGCTCGATCGTGCGGGTCCACGGCGCCGGGCAGACCGAGCGAGGCGTCCCCTACTACGTGATGGACTACGTGGAGGGGCTGAACCTCAAGCAAGCCCTCAAGGCGGGCCTCGCGCGCGAGCGCGCCCTGGACGCCCTGGAGCGGGCAGCGGCCGCGCTCGACTACGCGCACGAGCACGGCTTGCTGCACCGGGACGTCAAACCCGACAACATCATGATCGACGTCAGCGGGGAGGCTCGCCTGACGGACTTCGGCCTCGCGCGCGCGCTGCGTCAGGCCGCTCAGAACCGCCTGACCCAGACCGGCCAGACGCTCGGGACCCCGGCCTACATGGCCCCCGAGCAGGCCACCTCCGCCGAGGACAAGGTCGGGCCCTGGACCGACGTATGGGGCCTGGGCGCGATCCTCTACGAGGTCCTCTGCGGGCGCCCTCCCTACACGGGCACCTCGGCGATCGAGATCTTCACCAAGCTCCACGAGGGGGCCCCGATCGAGCCGCCTTCGCAGCTCGACCCCGCGGTCGATCCCGAGCTCGAAGCCGTCGCCATGGCGGCCCTGGCTCACGACACCGACCAGCGGACCCGCTCGGCCAACGACTTCCTGATCGCGCTTCGGGCCGCGCGCCGGGGAGGCGACGAGAGCTCGGGGGGCGGGCTGCTCTTGCCCCTCCTGGTCGCGGTGGCGTTGCTCTGCGCGCTCGGGGCAGGGGGCGCGCTCGTCTACGCCTCGCGGGCTCCCCGCGGGCCGGACCCCGTCGAGGTCGCCCTGGACGAGGTCGAGGCGGCCCTCGAGGCGGGCCAGCTGGAGGCGAGCGCCGCGAAGCTGGAGGGCCTCTGGGCGGAAGGGGGCGAGCGGGCGCCCGAGCTCGAGGCGCGCGCCGAGGAGCTTCGCGAGCGGCTGGAGGCGGCGCGGAGCGCACGCGAAGAGCGGCTGGAGGAGGTCCGCGGGCTCTTCGCTCAGGGCGCGACCCTGGCGGCGCGGGCCCTGCTGAAGGGGCTGCCCGCCTTCCCAGAGCGGCCCTGGATCCTGGCCCTCAGCGGCGACTACGCCGAGGCTCTAGCAGCGGCAGGGGAGGCCGCGCCGGCGGAGCGCGCTCGCCTCGCGGCCTGGGCCCGCGACGGCTCGGCGCTCTCGGCTGCCCTGGCCGAGGTCGAGCCGCTCGCTCGCCGCGTCGCGCTCAGCTGGGAGCTGCGAGCCTACGCGCCTCGACTCGAGCCCGCCGAGCTCGAGGGAGCGAGCGGGGGCCCTTGGGCGAGGGTGGCCGCAGCCGAGGCCTCACTCGGGCGCGGTTGGGTGGGGGTGGCGGTCGCGAGCGTGGCCGACGCCGAGGGCAAGTCGCTCGCCGAGCGGGCGGCGCTGCTCCTGCTGCGGGCGCGCGTCGCCCTGGCTCAGGGGCGCGTCAGCGCGGCGCTGCGCGCGGTGGAGGAGGCGCTGACGATCGAGGGCCTGCACCCCCTCGATCGCGGACGAGCCCTGGGCTGGCGCGCGTGGCTGGCGCGCCTGCGAGGCAGCGCGGCCCCGGCTGAGGCAGCTACCTTCGCGCCCGGGGTGCCCCAGGCCCGCAGCGCCAGAGGGGAGCCTTCGCCCTGGTTCTGGGCCCTGGAGCAGACCTGGGAGGCCGCGCGCGCGCAGGACGCCGGGCAGGTGCGAGCGCTGCTCCTGGAGGCGGGTGCCCCCGCGAGCCTCGCTGAGGGCTCGGTCGTCGCCGCCGAGCGCTGGCTCAGCAGCCGCGGCCGGGCCGGCGCCATCGGACTGCTGCGCGCCCGCGCGGCCGCTCTGGCCGAGGGCCGCGAGCCGCGCTCCTTGAAGCAGAGCCTGGACCTGGGCGAGACCGCCGCGCCGGTCTCGACGGCCTCGGCGCTGGCGGGGTGGGCCGACGCCCG
>CALDQK010000786.1 GCA_937911525.1 uncultured bacterium | reverse complement strand
GGCGGTGAAGGCGGCCCAGGTGGTGAAGAAGATCGAGAGGTGGATCGCCACGGCCAGGGGCCCGTAGCGGGCCATGAGCTCCTTGAAGCGCTCCTTCCAGCCGGCCTCTTCGACCACGCCGATCTGACTGGCGGCTGCGTTCACGGGATCACCTTTCCGTCGACCCGCAGCTGCTGCGTGGTCTTGCGCTCGACGGCGACGAACTGGAAGGGCGCGGTCAGCGCCTGGGTCACGATCGCGCCAGGGGCGGGGCTGGAGCGGAGCACGCTCAGGTCCAGGGCGGCGCCGCGCTGCTCGAGGCGCTCGATCGAGATCCCGTAGCCGCCGGTGGGCTGGCTGCCCATGAACAGGGCGACCACGATCTCGGTTTGGAAGTCGACGCTGGGGGGCGCGCCAGCGCCGCCGTGGGCGGCCCACAGGGCGGCCAGCTCGGCGTCGTCGCGGGCGACGCGCGTCTCGGCGCCCGTGACCTGGCTCTGGCTCCCGAGGGCCAGCTCGCGGTAGGTCGGGAGCGAGTCCTTGCGGGCGAAGAGCGCGTCGAGGAGCTCCTGGACCTCAGCGGGCGGCTGGGCCTGGAACAGGACCTCGACCTGCTTGGTGCCGAGGTCGTCCTCGAGGGTCAGCGTGGTCAGGGTTCCGCCCGGAAAGGCGGTCCCGGCCGGGGGCGCGAAGCGGTCCGGCTGGCTGCGCAGGGCGGCCGCGCTCAGCTTGCTGGCCAGGTCCTGGGCGAGGGGGAAGGAGAGCGTCCCGTGGCCGCGGCGGTCGGCGCCGGGCTGGGTGACCTCGCTCTTGAAGTAGGCCGCAGCGCCGCTGGTCAGGTCCTCGATCGTGAAGCGCTCGTCCAGGCCGCTCGAGCCGCCCTGGATCCGCAGGGTCAGGACCTGCGCGGCGCGGAAGGAGCTGACTTCGAGGCCGGGGCCGGCGGTCAGGGTCGAGACGTGGTTGGCGTCGATCGCGCCGGTCAGGCGGAGGGGCGCGCCGAGGGGGTGGCTGAGGGCCGCCGCCGAGAGGGGGCCGAGCAACTCGTAGGTCCGGCCCGCGCGGTCGCGGAACACGACGCCGCCGTTGGCGCCGGCCTCGAGCGCGCCGGTGCGGGCGATCTCGTCCAGGACGAAGCTCGCCACGAGGGCGCGCTCGCTCAGGCTGCTCGTGCCGGCGGCGTTCGCGCCGCGCGAGCCGCTGAGGGTCACGCTCGCGCCGGGGCCGGCGCCGGCGGCCACCAAGGCGCTGGGGTCGCTCAGCTCGAGGGGCTCGCTCTCGCCGTCGATCAGGAGCGCCAGGGTGTCGCCCACGCTGCCGGGGACCGAGACCAGGGTGCCGTGGACGTCGCTGAGGCTCGTGACCGGGGCGGGGGCCGCGGGAGCCGGGGTCGTGTTGCTGCTGGGGGCGGTGTTGCTGCTGCTGGAGGCCGCGGCCGTGCTGGCCGTCGCGCCGCCGCCGCCCGAGGAGCTCCCGCTGCAACCCGCGGCGCCCAGCCCGAGGGCGGCGCAGCAGAGGAGGGAAGCCAGGGTCGAAGTGCGGTTCACGCGCGATATAACGCAGCCCGCGGTCCAGCCCCTAAGTCGTTGGCTTGCAATGCAGGTGGGCCCGCATGTGAAACGAAACCAACGATGAGTTGACACCAAGAAGGAACGAAGGTCACAGGAGTGTGAACCCCCGAGACCGCCAAGGCTTAGGCGGTCCCGGGGGTCGGTGGACTCGGGGGCTAGTGACCGTGGGGATGGCCCTGAGGGTGATGAGGAGCGGGCCCATGAGGACCAGGTCCGTGGGGGCCGGACCCTGGGTGGTGGGGTCCGTGGTGCAGGAGGCCCAGCAGCCCGCCGTGGAGCTTCTCGAGCGCCTGCTTGCTCAGCTTGGGCCCCAGGATCTTGCGGGCGCCGAGCAGCGCCTCGAGGTGCAGGCGGTGGCTCGCGCTGCGCGCCTTGGCGCAGGCGTCGAAGGCCGCCAGCACCGCCTCGTCGCTGCCCTCGCCCGAGAGCAGCAGTCGATGCAGCTTCAGCTCGGCCTTCTCGGCGCTGGCGCGCAGGTCGATCGCCTTCTCCTGGGTGTCGAAGTGCAGCTCGCGCAGCTGGGTCAGCTGCGCCTCGCTGGCGCCGAGCTCTCGCAGGGCCTTGACCATTTGGCCGTGCGGGTCGGGGTGCCCAGGGGGCGGGGCGGGGTGTCCGCCGTGGTGCTCCTGGGCGAGGGCGGCCGTGGTCAGGGCCGCGAGGAGGGCGCAGCCGCCGAAGGCCACGCAGTGCTGGAGTCGAGTCATGGGGCGTCCTTTCTGGGGGAGTTCTCTCTCCCCGGTGGTGCCCCAGGTATCGCCGGCCGAGATGAACGCACCTCGCGCGCGCCGGTGAATTCCCCTTCATGAACGAAGATTCATGCGCGCGCCCTGGCTGTGGGTGTTGAATGGAGCCATGAAGGTCCTGGTCGTCGAGGACGAGGAGAAGATCGCCAGCTTCGTGCAGCGCGGCCTCGAGGAGGCGGGCTTTCGCGTCGAGGTGCGCCGGGACGGGGACGCGGGCTACGACGCCGCTCGGGGTGAGCCCTGGGACGTGATCGTGCTCGACATCATGCTCCCGGGGCGCGACGGGCTGAGCATCCTCGAGAACCTGCGCGCGCAGCGAAACCCAGTGCCCGTGATCCTGCTCACGGCCCGCAGTGAGCTCGACGAGCGCCTCGCGGGCCTCGACCTCGGCGCCGACGACTACCTGACCAAGCCCTTCTTCGTGGCCGAGCTGATCGCGCGGATCAAGGCGATCGGGCGGCGCCTCTCGCGGGACCAGCTCAGCCTGGTCGAGGTCGGTCCGCTGACCCTGAACCTGCTGACCCGCCGCGCGAGCGTGGGCGAGGAGGAGGTCGAGCTGACCGCGCGCGAGTTCGCGCTGCTGGAATACCTCTGCCGCTCGCCGGGTCGCGTGCTGACGCGGACGCAGATCTACGAGCAGGTGTGGGACTACGACTTCGACCCGCGGACCAACCTCGTCGACGTCTACGTGGCCCGGCTGCGCAAGAAGCTCGGCGCGGCGGCGCGCCTGATCGAGACCGTGCGCGGGGTCGGCTACCGAATGAAGCAGGCCTGAGGTGCGCAGCTTCCGGCTCAAGCTGACCCTGCTCGCGGCCGGGACGAGCGGCGCCTTGATCGTGCTCTTCGCCCTCGGCGCCTGGGTGCTCTTCACCCGCCACGGGCGCGAGCGCCTCGATCAGGAGCTGCGCGCCCTGGGCCAGCACGCGGTCGAGATCGGTCGCCGCCACGGCTGGGAGGAGCTCGAGCGCGTGTCGGTGGGCTTCGGCGACGAGCTGCACGAGGTGTCCTTCGCGGTCGCGAGCGAGGGCGCGCTCCGGCACCGCTCCCCCCGCTGGCCGCCCGCGCTGGAGGGCCAACCCTTGCCGCGGCCCGGTCCGCGCGGCGAGGCCTTCGCGCTCCTGGCGGGCCCGGCGCGGCAAGCGTGGCGGGTGGGGGCCTTCCGCGACGGACCCCTGACCGTCTACGTGGCCGTCGACCTCGAGCGCTTCCACGCCCACGCCGCGGGCCTGCACGGCGTGTTCTTGCTGGCCCTGGTCGTGGCCCTGTGCGCCGCCGGCGCCGGGGCCTGGTGGCTGAGCGGGCGCGCCCTGCGCCCGCTGGAGAGCCTGACCGAGGCCGCCGAGGGGATCACCGTCGACCAGCTCGACCGCCGGATCGAGAGCGTGAGCAGCGACGCGGAGTTCGCCCGCTTGATCTCGGTGTTCAACGCGATGCTCGAGCGCCTCGAGCGCAGCTACGGCCAGGCGCTGCGCTTCTCCGCCGACGTGTCCCACGAGCTCAAGACGCCGCTGGCCGTGATGCAGGGCGAGGTCGAGGCGGCCCTGGCCGAGGTCGAGGAGGGCTCCCCCGCCCAGCGCGCGCTCGCGGCCCAGCTCGAGGAGCTGCAGCGGCTCAAGGGCATGGTCGCTCGCCTGCTGCTCCTCTCGCGGGCTGACGCGGGCACCCTGCGCCCGCGCCGCGAGCCCTTCGACCTGGCGGCCTGCGTGGAGGAGGCCTGCGAGGACCTCGCCGCGCTCGAGCCCGAGCTGCGCCTCGAGCGCGCCCTGGACCCGGCGCAGGTCGAGGGCGATCCAAGCCTGCTGCCGCTGATCCCGCGCAACCTGCTCGACAACGCGGCCAAGCACGGAGACCCCCAGCGTCCGATCCGCGTCACGCTCGCGGCCGAGGGCGATCGCGCCCTGCTGCGCGTCGAGAACGCGGGTCCCGCGATCGAGGGCGAGGCGCGCGAGCGGATCTTCGACCGCTTCTACCGGGGCGACCCCGCCCGCGGTCGCCAGGCTGGCGCCGGCCTGGGGCTCAGCCTGGCGCGCGAGCTGGCCCGCGCGCACGGCGGCGAGCTGAGCTTGCTGCCAGGCGAAGGGACGGTGTTCGAGCTCTGGCTGCCGCGTTCGAACGGTGAAGACTCACCGAATCGATCGTCCCCGCCCCTGGCCCAAGGAACTTGAAGCGCGGCGCAGCCCTTGCTCGTAGGCTCCCCCGGGGGGAACCGACCATGGACATGGCTCGCGAGTCGAAGCGTTGGGTGGAGCTGGGGATCATCGAGCCCGCCCAGCGCGAACGGATCCTGGCCCTCTACGCCGAGCAGGGCGTCTCGCTGGCGGTGCTCGGGATCCTCTGGATCGGCGGGGCGCTGGTGTTCCTCGGCGTGGCCTTCTTCCTGGGCATGGTGTGGGACGAGCTGGGGGCCCTGCGCGGGCCCTTGATCGGCGGGATCGTGGCGGCCTTCGCCGGCGCGGGGGTCGTGGTGCGCCGCCGGCAGCCCGAGCTCGAGAAGACGGGCGTGGCCTTGCTCGTGATCGGCGGGCTGCTCTTCCCAGCCGCTCTCGGCGTCACCTGGGAGGACCTCTTCGGCAGCTCCGGCCACTTCTTCCCCTTGCTCACGGTGTGCGCGGTGGTCTACGCGCTCGTGGGCCTCCGCCTCCGCTCGCGCGCCTTCTGCGTGCTCTTCGCCGCCGCGCTCTTCTTCCTCGGCGAGGAGGTGATCCGCGACAAGTCCTTCAACGCCCTCTTCCCCCTCGTGCAGCTGGGGGTCGTGCGCAAGCTCAGCGACGTGTTCCCGCTCGTGTTCCTGACCCTGGGCGGGACCTTGGTCGGGCTCTCCTTCCTGGCCGGTCGCAAGCAGGACTACGCCCACCTGCGCGGCACCCTCCTCGCGTGCGGGCTGATCGTCGCCCTGCTGCCGGCCCTCGTCGGCGGCGTGCTCCGCCCCTTCAAGGGGCTCAAGCTCGCCCTCGCGATCGCGAGCTGCCTGGGAGGCATGTGGCTCTCGGTCGCGCTGCGCTCCTCCCGCAACTTCTGGTTCAGCGGAGCGTGCCTGGTCGGCGCCTTCCTGATCCTCTTCGCCGACGTGTTCGACGACAGCCTGGCCTTCACCGCCTTCGCGATCGTGACCGGGCTCCTGACCATGGGCGCCGGCTCCTACGCGGCGACCCGCAAGAACACCTGGTTCGAGCGCTGGTTCCGCGAAGAGGACGCCCTCGTCGACGCCGAACAGGAGGCACCCCAGCTGACCGTGGCGGCAGAGGCCCCGACCGCAGCGGAGGCTCCGAGCAGCGGATCCGAGGAGCCCCAGCCCTAGCGCGCGCCGAGCTTCGCGAGCCGGGCCCGCGCCCTCGTCGCGCAGGTAGCGCTCCAGGTCCGCCGCCAAGGCGGTCATCGTGGCGTAGCGCGCCTCGGGCTCCTTCTCCAGGCAGCGCAGGCAGATCGTCTCGAGGTCCCGGAGGTTTGGATTGGCGAGCGACAGCGAGCGCATGAAGGGAGCTTCGGAGGTCTGAATTCGCGAGCGACAGCGAGCGCATGAAGGGAGCTCTAAAGGTTTGGGTTCGCGAGCGACAGCGAGCGCATGAAGGGAGCTTCAGCACACACCTCAGAGCGAAACGCGCTCGTTTCGACTTCGTCGCTACGCGCAGACCCGGGCCCCCTCACCAAGCCCTGCTGCCCGCGCTCCCCGAGCAAACCCCCAGGAAGCCAACCCACCCCGGCGACGAAGGCGAAACGCAAGCGGCTTCGCGGGCCCAAAGATGGGGGTCTGGGGGGCGCAGCCCCCCAG
>CALDQK010000785.1 GCA_937911525.1 uncultured bacterium | reverse complement strand
TACATGACCGCCGCGCCGTGCAGCAGGCGGACCTTGACCTTGCCGCCGCACTGCTCCTCGTCGAGGCTCACGGCGCCCACGGGCTCACCCGCGAGGTTGGTCGTCTTCAGCTCGATCGCCATGCTTAGCTCCTCGGGACCCGCGCCTTGCGGATCAGGATCGCGCCGCCGCGCGCGCCGGGGACGGCGCCCTTGACGTAGATCAGATCCTTGTCGCCCTCGATCTTGACCACCTCGAGGTTGCGCACCGTGCGGCGCGCGTCGCCGTAGTGGCCAGCCATGCGCTTGCCCTTGGTGACGTGGCCGGGCGAGGTGCCGGCGCCGGTCGAACCGGGCTCGCGGTAGTTCTTCGAGCCGTGCGTCTTGGGGCCACGCTGGAAGCCGTGGCGCTTGATGTTGCCCGCGAAGCCGCGGCCCTTGCTCGTGCCGACGACGTCGACTTCCTTCACCTCGCCGAACACGTCGGCGACCTTGAGCACCGAGCCGGCCTCGGGGGCGGTCTCGCCCTTGCCGAGGTTCAGGCGAACCTCACGCAGGGTGCGGTGGGGCTCGGCGCCGTGGCGGGCGAAGTGGCCGCGCATCGGCTTGTTGGCGCGGGGGTCACCCTCGCCCTTGTTGCGGGCCGGGGTCGGCTCGTAGCCGAGCTGGACCGCGTCGTAGCCGTCCTTCCCGTCCTTGCTCTTGACCTGGACCACCTGGCAGGGGCCGACCTGGAGCACCGTGACGGGGACGACGGTCCCGTCCTCGGCCCAGAGCTGGGTCATAGCGATCTTCTTGCCTAGCAGAGTGTCGACGCTCACGTCCGCGCTCCTAGGCCTTGACCGTGATGTGAACGCCCGCCGGCATCTGCACGTGCGAGATCTCGTTCACGGTGGTGGGGGTCGCCTTGGTGATATCGATCAGGCGCTTGTGCGTGCGGAGCTCGAACTGCTCACGGCTCTTCTTGTCGCCATGGGGCGAGCGGAGCACGGTGTAGCGCTCGACGCGTGTCGGGAGGGGGATCGGCCCCTTGACCAACGCGCCAGTCTCCCTGGCCTTGTTCACGAGCTCGACCGACGACTGATCGAGGATCTCGTGGTCGTAGGCCTCCATACGAATACGGATGCGCTCCATATCGGAACCGTCCTTGCAAACTAGGTTGCAAACCCTATTGCCCGGGCAGTGGTGGCTCTGGGGGCTTCCCAGAACCCGTCCCGCTCGGGGATTGAGTCGCTAAGTCGACTCGGAGAAAGTTGTTACGACCAAGAAGGAAGAGCTGAAACGGCTCGCACCCCAGGCGCTTCTTCGGCTGGATTGCTAACCGCTGAGCTGATTAGCGCCGGAAGAAACCGGAGTGGGTCCCGCGTAGACCCTTCATCACAAGGTGTTAAGACCTCACCCCGGGGGGCAAGGGAGCGGCAAGTATAGGTAGGGCCAAGGTGTTGTCAAACCCAAAGGTTTAGGATAAAGCTCCAGGGAGCCACGTGGCCTCAACCCACCCAATGCCAGAGCCTTAGCCACCCTCGCCCAAATCTGCCGATTTCTCGGCACATCGCTGGCCCGAGTCAAAGCCAAGGCCTTTGACTAGAACAGTTTAGGCCGCTTCCCCTCGGGAACTTCGGCGTAGTCCCGCGGTTCGAGCGAGGGCACGGCGCGCCCCTGGCTCTTGCTGCGGATGTCGGATGCGTATCCGAACATCTCGGCCAGCGGGACCGCCGCCGTGATCCGCCGCTGGTCCTTCACGACCAGGGTGTCGAGCACCTCCGCCCGGCGGGCCTGCAGGTCCTGCATGATGTTCCCGTAGAACTCCTCGGGCACATCGACCGTGAGGGTCATGATGGGCTCGAGCGACGCCAGCCCTGCCGCCTCGAGCGCGTCGTCGAGCGCGCGACTCGCGGCCGCCGCGAAGGCACCCTCGGTCGAGTCCTCCTCGCTGTAGTCGCCGCCGAGGATGGTCACCACCACGTCGATCAGCGGGTCGCCGTAGTCGCCGACGCTGAAAGCGCGGGTCTTGATCCCCTCCTCGATGGCGGCCTCGAACTCCTCGGGCAGCCCATCGGGGAGCGACTTCAGCTCGACCTGCACCGCGCCGATCCCGGCCTTCTTCTCGACCTGGACCCGGACCTGACCGTATTGGCGCTTGCCGCCCAGCTCCACGTCGTAGGTCCCCGTCCCCTTGGCGGAGCCGCGCACGGTGGCCTTGTAGCTGACTCGGGGCTTGCCGACCTTGGCCTCGACGTTCCAGTCGCGCTTCAGGGTGTTCGCGATGATCTCGAGGTGGAGCTCCCCCATCCCGGAGATCAAGGTCTGGCCCGTGTCGGGGTCGGCCTTGACCTGGAAGGTGGGGTCATCCTTGGCCATCGCCGCGAGCGCGTCGGACAGCTTGTCGCGATCCGCCGTCGAGCGCGGCTCGACGGCCATCGACACGACCGGGAGCGGGAAGGTGATCGCGCCCAGCCGAATCGGGCTCTTGGCGTCGGTCAGGGTGTCCCCGGTCACCGTGTAGCGCAGACCGATCACGCCCACGATGTCGCCGACCCGCGCGACCTCGATGGGCTCCTTGCGGTTGGCGTGCATGATGTGCAGCCGACCCAGGCGCTCCTTCTTGTTCTTGTTGATGTTGAGCAGCTGGTCCTTCCCGCTCGCCGTGCCCGAGTAGACGCGCAGGTAGACGAGGTCCCCGGTCTTCTGGCTGACGGTCTTGAAGGCCAGGGCGCAGAAGGGAGCGCTCTCGCTGGGCGGGCGCTCGGCCTCCAGCCAGCCCTCCATGTCCTCCTCACCTGCGCGGCGCTTGCTCTTGGGGCGCTTGCCCGTCACCGGCGGGCGATCCGTCGGCGCCGGCAGGTAGTAGCAGATCGCGTCCAGGAGCGGCTGCACCCCCTTGTGCTTGAAGGACGAGCCGCACAGCACGGGGCACACCTTGCGCTCGAGGGTCAGCTTGCGCAGGTGAGCGCGCAGGAAGTCCGGCGTCAGCCGGTCCTCGAGCATCGCCTCGGCGTAGGAGTCGTCCTCGTCGAACTGCTCGAGGACGTTCAGCATCTCGTCCCGATAGAGGTCCGCCATATCCTTGAGGTCGCCGCTCAGCTCCATCTCGACCGGCGGGGGAGGCGGGTCCCCCTCCTTCCACTCCCAGGCCTTCATCTCGATCAGGTCGACCACGCCCTTGAAGTCGCCCTCCTCGCCGATGGGCACCTGGATGGCCACGGGCCGCGGGCCCTCGGGCAGCCGCTCGCGGATGTCGGTCACCGCGTCGAAGAAGTTGGCCCCCGCGCGGTCCAGCTTGTTGACGTAGGCGATGCGGGGCACCTGATAGCGGGTCGCCTGCTTCCACACCGTCTCGCTCTGGGCCTGCACCCCCGCGACGCCGCAGAACACTCCGATCGCGCCGTCGAGGACCGAGAGCGCTCGCTCGACCTCCGCCGTGAAGTCGATGTGTCCCGGCGTGTCGATGATGTTGATCCGGGAAGGCTCACCCACGGTGGGCTCCCACTCGACCGTGACCGCCGCGGACACGATCGTGATCCCGCGCTCCTGCTCTTCTTGCAGCCAGTCGGTCGTGGTGTTGCCCTCGTCCACCGAGCCGATCCGGTGCTCCTTGCCGGTGTAGTAGAGGATCTGCTCGGTGGTCGTCGTCTTCCCGGCGTCGATGTGGGCGATGATCCCGATGTTTCGCACCTGCTCGAGCGGGAACTCCTTCGCCTTCGCCTTCTTCTTGGCCACCTTCAGCGGCTCCTTTCCCTACACGAACGCACGCCGCTCCCTGTCCGGGAAGCGGCGTGTGTTGATTGGCTCACGTTGTCTTCGTTGGGGTCCTTGGGTAGGCCGCGGCCTACCAGGACAGGTGCGCGAAGGCCTTGTTGGCCTCGGCCATCTTGTGGACCTGATCGCGGGTCGCCATCGCGGCGCCCTCCTTGCGGAAGGCCATGATCAGCTCGTCCGCCAGACGCTTGTACATCGGGCGGCCCTTGCGCTTGTTCGCGGCGTCGAGGATCCAGCGCACGGCGAGCATCGTGGCGCGCTTGCGCTTGACGGGCATCGGCACCTGGTAGGTCGCGCCACCGACGCGGCGGCTGCGCACCTGAATCAGCGGCTTGACGTTGCCGAGCGCCGTGGTGAAGACCTCGATGGCCTCCTTGTCCTTCAGACGCTGGCTGATCTCGTCCATGGCGTCGTAGAAGATCTTGTAGGCCTGCAGCTTCTTGCCGTCGCGCATCATGCAGTTGCAGAACTTGGTGACCAGCAGGCTGTCGTAGCGCGGGTCGGCCTGCATGTAGCGGACGGTGCTCTTGTAATTGCGGGGCATCGTCGACTCCCTTAAGCCTTCGGCGCCTTGGCGCCGTACTTCGAGCGGCTCTGCTTACGCCCCTCGACGCCGAGGGCGTCCAGGGTGCCGCGAATGATGTGGTAGCGAACACCAGGGAGGTCGCGCACGCGGCCGCCGCGCACGAGCACGATGCTGTGCTCCTGCAGGTTGTGGCCCTCACCCGGGATGTAGGCCGTGACCTCGCGGCCGTTGCTCAGACGCACGCGAGCGATCTTGCGCAGCGCCGAGTTCGGCTTCTTGGGGGTCATGGTCTTGACCTGGAGGCAGACGCCGCGCTTCTGCGGGCAGCCTTCCAGGAGCGGAGTCTTCGACTTCC
Organism: uncultured bacterium; assembly: GCA_937911525.1. Lineage (GTDB taxonomy): Bacteria > Planctomycetota > J058 > J058 > J058 > NORP233. The sequence goes on along the minus strand of CALDQK010000785.1, from coordinate 7,985 downwards.
GCGGCTTCTGCTTGCGGGGGCTCCGCACCAGCTGGTTGATCGTAGGCATCGCTGAGTCTTTCGCGCGAGAGGTAAAGCCGGCGACGAGTCGCCGACTCCTCCGAGGGTTCGTGAGCTGTGTTTCCTTTGATCGCAGGCGTTTAGGGCTGGATATAGAGCCTGCCCAGCGCGCTGTACGCGATCGGAAGCCGCGGAGTATACATGCGCCCGCCAAGCGCTCCACCCTCAAGTTCAATGAGGACGGAATTTCCGCGGGGATCACTTCCCTGCGGCGAGGAAGGCTTCCAGCTCTCGCAAACGAGGCGAGATGGGGTGATCCGGCGCCGCCTCCAGGAAGGCCCTCAGCTGCGGGCGGGCCTCTTCGCTCGCCCCGCTGCGCGCCAGGGCCACCCCCCACAAGGCGCGCCACTCCAGGTGCGACTCCTGGCCCAGGGCGGCGCCGAGGTCCTCCGCCGCGCCGGCTGCGTCCCCCACGAGTAGGCGCAGCGCGCCCCGCAAGAAGCGGCTGCGCGCCTGGTTGGGGTCCGCCCCCAAGGCCAGCTCGGCGTCGTCGAGGGCGGGTCGCGCCTCACCCTGCCGCAGCCGGACCAGGCACCGCCAGCGCAGGGCCGCCACGGAGCCCGCGTCCCGCGCGAGCACCTCTTCGAAGTCTGCCGAAGCCCGGTCGAGTCGTCCGACGTGGAGCCAAGCCCGCCCCCGGTCGAGCAGGGCGCTGACGCCGCCGCGGCTGGCGCAGGCGGCGGCGTATGCCTCGCGCGCCGGGCCCCAGCGTCCCGCGGCCTCGTGGATCCGCCCCAGGACCTGCCACAGCGCGCCCTCGCGCATGCGCTGGCAGGCGCGCAAGACCGAGCTGCGCGCCTCCTCCGCGGTGCCGGCGCGGAGGTGGGCCAGCCCGAGGAGCCGGCATGCCTCGGCCTCCGGGGAGCGCCGGGCGGCGGCGGCGAGGTCCTGCAGGGCCGCGCGGGTCTCGCCCTGGGAGAGGCGCAGCGCACCGCGCCCGCAGAGCGCCTCACCGTGGCTCGGGCTGCGGTCGAGGGCGGCGTCGTAGGCGGCGAGGGCCTCCGCGTAGCGCGAGCGCAGCGCCAACGCGTGGCCAAGCTCCGTCCACGCTCCGGGGTCCACCCCGGCTTGCTGAGCGCGCTTCTTCGCCTCGACCAGCGCGTTCCGCGCGCCCCAGCGCTCCCGAAAGGGCGCCCGGTAGACGGGCAGCGGAGGCGCGCCGAGCTGGATCAGCCCCGAGAGCTCGGACTCGCCCAGGGGCGAGAAGGCGGGCTCTGGGGGGCTCGCGCCCGGGACCGGGCCAGGGCTGGGGCTGGGCTCGGGCTCCGGGAGCAAGCGCTCCAGGGCGGCCCGCGCCGACGGCGCCCCGAGCGCGGCGGCCTCCGTGTAGGCCTCGCGCGCGGACTCGTGCTCCCCCTGGGCTTCCCGAGCGCGCCCCAAGAGCAGGTAGACAGCGGCGTCGGCGCCCTGCTCCAGCAGCTCATTCAGGCGGCGAAGCGCCTGGGCGGGCTGGCCCTCGAGCAGCTCCAGCTCGCTCCAAGCCAGGGCCAGCTGCCGGCGGGTCCCAGACTCCAGCTCCGATTCCTCGACCACCTCGAGCTCTGCGCGCGCCTGCGCCGCTTCTCCCAGGCCCAGGAGCGCCCTGCCGTGCAGCAGGTGCAGCTGCGCGTCCTTCGCTCGCAGCTCGCCGACCAAGCGCAGGTCCGCCGCCGCCCCCGCGAAGTCTCCTCGCACCAGGCGCAGGGCTCCGCGCGCGCCCCGCACCTCGGCGTCGTTCGGGGCGAGCCCGACCGCGCGATCCAGGAGCTGCAGCGCAGCCTCTGGGTCTCGCTCCGCCTGCTCCCCTGCCTGCCGAGCCAGCTCGGCGACCCGCTGGGCGATGGCGGCGTGAGCGGGACGGTCGGCCGGCGTCGCCGCAGCGCTGGGAGAGGGGCTAGGGGTCGCCCGCAGGGCCGCGGAGCCCTCCACTTCGCGCTCGGCGGACTTCCCCCCGAAGAGCAGGAAGGCCGAGAGCAGGGCGAGCCCGCACACTCCGCCCGCGGCGAAGAGGATCCGCGCCCGCCAGTTCGGCTCCTTGGGCTCCTGAGGGGTCGAGGGAGTCAGGGCCGTCAGGACCTGGCTCTCCGCCACGGTCACCTCGCCCATCAGCCAGCGCTCGAGGTCCTGCGCCAGCTCCTGGCCGCTCGCGTAGCGCCGCTCAGGCGACTTCTCCAGGCACTTGAGGCAGATCGCGTCCAGCTCGAGGGGGATCCCTGCCTGGTGCGCGCTCGGCGGGTCGGGCACCTCGAACAGGACCTTGGCCAGCTGCGCGTGGATCGAGGCTTCGACGAGGGGCGCCCGCCCCGCGAGCAAGAAGTAGAGCGTCGCGCCGAGGGCGTAGACGTCGCAGCGCTCGTCGACGCGGTGCCCCTCGCCCCGAGCCTGCTCGGGCGCCATGTACTCGGGCGTCCCGACCATGTCGCCCGTGTTGGTCAGCTCCCGCGAGGGGCCGGCCTGGGCCATGCCGAAGTCGAGGATCCAGGGCTTGCCCGCGGCGTCCACCAACACGTTGTCGGGCTTGATGTCGCGGTGGAGCACCCCGACCCCGTGCGCGTAGTGGACGGCGAGGGCGACGTCGCGCACCACCGCGACGGCCTCTTGCAGCGAGAGGCCCCCCTCGCTGGGGTTGGGGCGCTGGGTGAGCGCGCTCCCGCTGACGAAGGGCATCACGAGGTAGGGGCGGCCCTTGATCTTGCCGTGCTCGAGGACCGGCACGATGTTGGGGTGCGTCAGCTTGCGGTTGGCCTCGACCTCGACCTCGAAGCGCTTGGCGGCCTGCTGGGTCACGTTGGTGAGGACCTTGAGCGCGACCTCCTCGCTCCGGTCCGGGTCGCGGGCCCGCCACACCGCTCCGAAGGCGCCGGCGCCGAGCTTCTCGATCGGCTCGAAGCGCCCAAAGCGTCGCGGTTTGCCGCCCGGCTGAGCGCTGAGGCCAGCGCTCCCGCTCGCGCTCTGGCCCCCGCTGCCGCTGCGAGTGTCGTCGAGGGACATTGCCGCGACGCTGGCTGGGATCCCGGCCGCGAGGTCACGCTCGACCGCGGGGAAGTCCCCGCTGCTCCGCCGCGGAGGCGCCACCGGCGCCGTGATCGGCAGCGGCGCGCCGCAGCTCTGGCAAGTCCCCTCCCCCGGACTCGCCAAGGAGCTGGCGGCCCCGCAGCGGGGACAGCGGAGGGTCGGAGCCTGGTTCACCTGGACCAGAGTTGCAGTCCAAGGTCCCAAGCACAAGGACACCCAGGGGTCGAGTGGGCGCCGCCGGTGCGAGGCGTGCTTCCTGCCGCGTTTCACGCGACAATCGCTCCTATGACCCAGCAGACCAAGGCCGACCCCGCCCAGGCTCTGGTGACGACCCTCGAGGGCCTCGTCGCCGAGCTCCACCCCGGCCGCAGCGTGGCGGTCCACGCCCACTCCCGCCTGGACCGAGACCTCGGCCTCGACAGCCTGGCCCGGGTCGAGCTCCTGGGGCGCCTCGAGCAGGCGCTCGGCGTGCGCCTCGCCGCCAAGGCCGCGGTGGAGGCGGAGCGCGTCGAGGACCTCCTCCGCGCCGTGGCCGAGGCCCAGCCCGGGGTCGCGCCCGGCGAGCGGGTCCGGGTCACGATGCCCGACATGCCCGAGGAGCGCCCTCGCTCGGCCCAGACCCTGGTCGAGGTCCTCGACTGGCACGCCGAGCGGCACCCCGAGCGCGTCCAGGTGTGGCTCTACGACGACGAGGACGAGGCGGGCGAGCGCCCCCACGAGATCACCTTCGCCGCCCTGCGCGACCTGGCCGAGCGCGTCGCCCAGGGCCTGATCGAGCGCGGCGTGCGCCCCCAGCAGTCCGTCGCGATCATGCTCCCCACGGGGCGCGACTTCCTGGCCAGCTTCTTCGGCGTGCTCTACGCCGGCGCGGTGCCCGTGCCGCTCTATCCGCCGGTCCGCCCCAGCCAGGTCGAGGAGCACCTTCGCCGCCAGGCCGGGATCCTGCGCACCGCCGAGTGCCCGCTCCTGATCACGGTCGACGAGGCCAAGAAGCTGGGCCTCTTCCTCCGCTCGCAGGTCCCGGGCCTCGACGGGCTGGTCACCGTCGACGAGCTGACGAGCGCGGGTCCCCTCGCCCAGCGCCCCGCGATCGGCCCCGACGACATCGCCTTCCTGCAGTTCACCTCGGGCAGCACCGCCGACCCCAAGGGCGTGGTCCTGACCCACAGGAACCTGCTCGCGAACATGCGCACGATCGGCGACTACGTGAACCCGATCCCGGGCGACGTGTTCGTCAGCTGGCTGCCGCTCTATCACGACATGGGCCTGATCGGCGCGGTGCTCACGACCCTCTATCACGCCGTGCCCCTCGTCCTGATGTCCCCCCTGGCCTTCCTGCTGCGCCCCGAGCGCTGGCTGTGGGCGATCCACAAGCACCGCGGCTCGCTCTCGGCCGCGCCCAACTTCGCCTACGAGCTCTGCGTCAAGAAGATCGCCCCGGAGAAGCTCGCGGGGCTCGACCTCTCCAGCTGGCGAATGACCCTCAACGGCGCCGAGCCGATCAGCTACCAGGCCTGCGAGCGCTTCGCCGAGCGCTTCGCCGCCCACGGCTACCCCGCGACCGCCATGACCCCGACCTATGGGCTGGCCGAGTGCAGCCTGGCCCTGGCCATGACCCCCCTCCAGCGCCTCCCGCGCCTCGACCACGTCGACCGCGACGCGCTCGGGCGCGAGCGGAAGGCCGAGCCCGTCGAGCCCTCCCCCGAGGCGCTGACCTTCGTCAGCTGCGGGGCCGCCCTCCCCGCCCACGAGATCCGGATCGTCGACCCCAGCAGCGGGCGCGAGCTGGGTGAGCGCCGCGAGGGCCGGCTGCAGTTCCGCGGCCCCTCGGCCACGGGCGGCTACTTCAAGAACGAGGCCGCCACCCGGAGCCTCCTGACCGAGGACGGCTGGCTCGACTCGGGCGACCTGGCCTACGTGGCCGAGGGCGAGGTCTACGTCACGGGCCGGATCAAGGACGTGATCATCCGCGGCGGCCGCAACCTCTACCCCCACGAGCTGGAGGAGGCGGTCGGCGAGCTCGAGGGCGTGCGCAAGGGCTGCGTGGCCGTGTTCGGCGCCCGCTGCGAGGGGGCCAGCACCGAGGAGCTGGTCGTGCTCGCCGAGACCCGCGAGCAGGACCCGGACCGGCGAGGGTCGATCGAGGCCGCGATCCGCGGCGCGACGACCGATCTGCTCGGCCAGCCCCCCGACGTGGTGCTCCTCGCGCCGCCGCACACGGTCCTCAAGACCTCCAGCGGCAAGATCCGCCGCGCGGCCTGCCGCCAGCTCTACGAGGAGGGCACCCTGCTCGAGTCGGGCGGCAAGCCCTGGATGCAGTTCGTGCGCCTGACCGCGACGGGCCTGGCCTTCGGCGCCAAGGAGCGCCTGCGCCAGGCCAAGGAGCAGGCCTGGGCCGCCAAGTTCTGGGGCTCCTTCGTGCCGGCCTACGGCGCGACCTGGCTGAGTTCGGCCGCGCTGCCCAGCCTGGGCCTGCGCTGGAAGGCGGCCCGCCTCTGCTCGCGCGCCTTCTTCGGCCTGGCCGGCGTCCCGGTCGAGGTCCGCGGCCGCGAGAAGCTCGAGCGGGACCAGCCCGTGGTGGTCGTCGCCAACCACGCCAGCTACCTCGACGGCCCCTTGATCCCCCAGCTCAGCCCGCGCCCCCTCGCGGTCGTGGTCAAGAAGGAGCTGCTCGGCTCGGCGATCACGCGCGTGCTCCTGCAGCGGCTGCAGGCGGTGTTCGTGGAGCGCTTCGCCGCCGGCGCCAGCGCCGAGGACGCCAGCCAGGTCCCCGACGCCCTGCGCGAGGGCCGCGGCGTGCTCGTGTTCCCGGAGGGCACCTGCCTGCGGATGCCCGGCCTGCTCCCCTTCCACCTCGGCGCCTTCCAGGCCGCCGCCGAGACGAACACCCCGGTGATCCCGGTCACGATCCGCGGCACCCGCAACGTGCTCCGCCCCGACACCTGGTTCCCCTTCAAGGGCCGGATCGAGATCGAGATCGGCGACCCGATCTGGCCCGAGGGCAGCGACTTCCAGGGCGCGATCGCGCTGCGCGACGCCGCCCGCGCCGTGATCCTGGCCCGCGTCGGCGAGCCCGACCTCGCCGGCGAGGACGCCGCCCGCCACGTCCGTCCGGGGGACTGAGCCCGGACGACACCCTTGGGAGTGGTCGCGCGTCCTAGGCGCGTGGACCGAGCCCAACGAACACACGCCCGCAGCGAAGACCCCGAGACTCGAGCTCGGGCGCTGCGCCTGCAGCTGCGCGCGGGAGAGCTCTACCAGGCGGAGCTGGAGCTCTCGGCCGCGCTGGGCGACGTCGCCGCTCGCTTGGCCCTGGGGCTGCCGCCCCGGGCTGGGGCCCGCGGGCTGGATCGCTTCTCGCGTGACCTGGACCGGGCCCAGCCCTGGGCCGCCGTGCGGGGCGCCCTGGCGCCCGCCTGGACCGTGCTGCAGCTGTGGGAGGACCCACTGCCGGGGCAGGCGACGCCGGACCTCACGCAAGAGGAGCGCTGGTGCCCCTGCTGCTACGACTCGATCCCGCACCAGGAGGCGCCTCGCCCTGCAAACGACGATCGCGTCCGCAGCGTCTTGCTCGCGATCGAGGCTCGGGTCGCTGGGGAGGCGAAGGCCGCGGAGTTGACTCGGGCCGTGGACCTGCTGCGCGCGCCCCTCGACTTGATGCAGCGCTGCCTCGGCAGCGAGGTGCTCGCCGACCGTCACGCCGCTCAGGCTGCGCGCGCGCTCGGTGAGGCCGCCATGGCCCAGGGGCGTCGTCGCAGCTACCTGGCTGCCGCCTCCCTCCACAGCTCGGCCCGCGCCATGCAGGCCTGGGGGCTCTGCTACGCCGAGGCTCGGGAGCGGGTGCTCGAGCTGGTCGCCGCGGCCCTGCACCCTGGCCAGCGAGCCGCGGAGAGCGCCTAGCCATGGACCGCCGCCTGCGGGAGCTGGAGCGCTCCTCGAGCCTCGAGGAGCAAGCGTCCTGCTTGCGCGCTCGCCTGCGGGCTGGCGAGCTGACCCCTTGGCGTTGACACGGGAGAGGGGACCGGCAACATGGCGGCGGAGGGCTGGTGAGCGACGACAAGCGACCCATCGTGGGGATCGACCTGGGCACGACGCACAGCCTGTGCGCGGTGTTCCGCGACGGCCAGCCGGAGCTGATCCCCAACGCCCTCGGCGAGATCCTGACCCCCTCCGTCGTGGGCGTCGTCGACGACGGCTCGATCATCGTCGGGCGCGCGGCGCAGGAGCTCTCGATCACGCAGCCCGAGCGAACCGCGCGCTGCTTCAAGCGCGCCATGGGCACCGACCAGTCCTTCCAGCTGGGCGACAAGCGCTTCCGCTCGCCCGAGCTCTCCTCGCTCGTGCTGCGCTCGCTCAAGGCCGACGCCGAGCAGTTCCTCGACCGCGAGGTCAAGGACGCCGTGATCACGGTCCCGGCCTACTTCAACGACCACCAGCGCCAGGCGACCAAGCTCGCGGGTGAGCTGGCCGGACTGACCGTGCGGCGGATCGTGAACGAGCCGACCGCGGCGGCGCTGGCCTACGGCTACGACGACAAGGACGCCGAGAAGAAGCTGCTCGTGTTCGACCTCGGCGGCGGGACCTTCGACGTGACCCTGATGGAGATCTTCGAGGGCGCGCTCGAGATCACCTCGACCGCGGGCGAAGGGCAGCTCGGCGGCGAGGACTTCACCGACCGGCTGACCGCCTGGTCCCTGCGCGAGCAGGGGATGAACATCGAGATCGCCGAGATGACCCACCCCCTGCGGGTCGCCCGGCTGCGGGTCGAGTGCGAGCTGGCCAAGCGGCGCCTCAGCGAGAGCGACTCGGCCGCGATCCGAATGCCCAACGACGAGGGCCGCTACGACGACGACCCGCCCTCGGTCCAGATCGACCGCGAGACCTTCAAGACCGAGAGCAAGCGCCTGCTCGACCGGCTCGAGGCGCCCCTG
>CALDQK010000784.1 GCA_937911525.1 uncultured bacterium | reverse complement strand
CCGCCGTCAGGTGGTCGGCGTGGGGGTGGGTGTCGAGGCAGTAGCGCAGCTCGAGCTCGTGCTCGTCGAGGTAGGCCTCGAGCGCGTCCGCGGACTCGGTGAACACGCGCCCGCTCTTGGGGTCGTAGTCGAGGACCGGGTCGATCACGACCGCGACCTCGCCGTCGTGCACCACGTAGGTCAGCGAGCCGGTCCGCTCGTCGTAGAAGTGCTGGATCTCCATCGTCTCTCTCCTCGCTGCGGCGCCTAGAGGCGCCCGCGCAGCATTCCGTTCCAGTAGAGCTCGGGCAGACCGTAGGCCTTGAGCGCATACATGCTGTAGCGCTCGCGGCTCTGGTCGAAGGGGAAGGTCTCTTGCGGCTGCTTGTCGTAGTCGAACTCGGCCAGGATCAGCTTGCCGTAGCCGGTCACGAGCGGGCAGCTGGTGTAGCCGTCGTAGCTCGCGCTCAGCTCGCGGTCCGCCAGCGCCGCCCGCAGGTTGGCCGACACCACGGGGGCCTGCTTGCGGATCGCCGCGCCGGTCTTGCTGGTCGGGAGGCTGCTGCAGTCGCCGAGGGCGAACACGTTGGGGTAGCGCTCGTGGCGGAGGTCGTGCTTGTCGACGGCGACCCAGCCCTCCTCGTTGCCGAGGGGCGCCTGGACCTCGAGGGGGCCCATGGGCGGGGAGACGTGGATCATGTCGTAGCTCTCGACCCGCTCCTCCTCGCCCGCGAGCGAGCGGAACACCGCCTCCTTCTTGGCGGGGCGCAGCTCCTTCAGGTCCCAGTTGAAGTTGGTCTCGATGTCGCGCTTGGCGCAGATCGCGGTCAGGGCGTCGGCATACTTCTTGACCGCGAAGATCGCCCCGCCGCCCTTGAAGAAGCGGACCTGGGTCTTCGAGCGCACGCCGCTGCGGCGGAAGTGGTCCTCGGCCAGGAAGCAGATCTTGAGCGGCGCGCCGCCGCACTTGATCGGGGTCGAGGGGTGGGTGAAGAGCGCCTTGCCCTCGCGCAGCGAGCGGATCGCGGCCCAGGTGGTCTCGCAGGTGTCGTAGCTGTAGTTGCTGACGACCCCGTCCTTACCGACCGTCTCGGCCAGCCCCGGGATCGCGTCCCAGTTGATCTTGATCCCCAGCGCCACGACGAGGAAGTCGTAGCCGACCTCCTCGCCGCCGGCGGTGGTCAGCAGGTTGCGGTCGGGGTCGAAGCCGCCGACGCGGTCCTTGATCCAGGTCGCGCCGTGCGGGATCAGGTCGGCCTCTTCGCGCTCGGTGGTCTCGCGCGAGAACACGCCGCCGCCGACCAGGGTCCACAGGGGCTGGTAGTAGTGCTTGCTGGCCGGCTCGACGATCGCGACGTCGAGGCCGGGCTCGGCCTCGAGCAGCTGGGCGGCCACGGTGATTCCGGCGGTTCCGCCGCCTGCGATGACGACGCGGTGATGCTTAGCCACGGAGCTTCTCCTTGATCTCGACGCACTCGTTCTTGCCCACCCGACGTCCGAAGCGCTCCGCGAACCCGATCGCGAAGCCCGCCGCGCGGCGGATCTCGGGCTTGCGCATGGCGCCCATCAGTCCGAACAGGCCGATCTCCTCGATCGGCGCCTGCTGGGTCTCGATCAACGAGCGCGCTGCGCAGCCGACCACGTGCACGGCCGGGGGCGCGAACACGTCGGTCGAGACGAGCAGCGAGCGGAGCGAGCCGGTCTGCAGCGCGTGCTCGAGGATCTCGATCATGTCGGGGTGGGTCAGGTGATTGATCGCCCGCAGCGCGTTCTCGGCGCGCTCGTCCAGGCGGATCCCGTCCTCGGCCAGGCGGGCCACCAGGCCGTCGAACACGTCCGCGGCGGTGGCGGCCAGGCCAGGCGCGCTCTCGAGCGCGTCGAGCGCCTCGCGCAGGAGCCCCAGCGTCTCGGGCG
>CALDQK010000783.1 GCA_937911525.1 uncultured bacterium | reverse complement strand
CCCTGGCCGTTCATCGCCACCGGCCTGGCCCTGGCCGACAAGCTGCAAGAGCGAGCGAACGTCACGGTGTGCTTCTTCGGCGAGGGCGCCATGGCCGAGGGCGAGTTCCACGAGGCGCTCAACCTGGCCGCGCTGTGGCAGGTCCCGGTCGTGTTCTGCTGCGAGAACAACGGCTACGCGATGGGCACCGCGCTGGCGCGCTCCGAGGCCGAGCTGGACCTGGTCAAGAAGGCCGAGAGCTACCACCTCCCCGGCGAGTCGGTCGACGGCATGGACGTGCTCGCCGTGCGCGCGGCCGCCCGCCGCGCCTTCGAGCGCGCGCGCGGCGGCGAGGGGCCGAGCTTCATCGAGTTCCGCACCTACCGCTTCCGGCCGCACTCGATGTTCGACCCCGAGCTCTACCGGGACAAGGAAGAGGTCGAGCGCTGGAAGCAGGAGCGCGACCCCCTGGAGAACTTCGCGGCGCTGCTGCGCGAGCGCGGCCTGCTCACGGAGGACGACGTGCAGCGCTTCGAGCGCGAGGTCGCCGAGGAGGTCGCCGACGCGGTCGCCTTCGCCGAGCAGAGCGAGTGGGAGCCGATCTCGGAGCTGACCCGCTTCGTCTACGCCGACCCCAGCGAGGAGGTGGCCTCGTGAGCGCGCTCGTCCCCTTCACCTACCGCGAGGCCTGCCGCGACGCGATCCGGCGCGCGCTCTTGGCCGACCCGCGCACCTTCCTGATGGGCGAGGACGTGGGCGCCTACGGCGGCTGCTACGCCGTCAGCAAGGGGCTGCTGGACGAGTTCGGGCCCGAGCGGATCCGCGACACCCCGCTCTCGGAGTCGGGCTTCGTGGGCGCCGGGATCGGGGCCGCCCTCGGGGGCATGCGCCCGATCGTCGAGGTCATGACGGTCAACTTCAGCCTGCTGGCCCTCGACGCGATCCTCAACACGGCCGCGACCTTCCGGCACATGTCGGGCGATCAGTTCGGCGTCCCGATCGTGATCCGGATGGCGACGGGCGCCGGGCGCCAGCTCGCGGCGCAGCACAGCCACAGCCTCGAGGGCTGGTATGCGCACATCCCCGGGCTGAAGGTCCTCGCGCCGGCCACCCTCGAGGACGCCCGCGGCATGCTCGAGCCGGCGCTGGCCGACCCCGACCCGGTGCTGATCTTCGAGCACGCGGGGCTCTACAACGACAAGGGCGAGCTCCCCGAGGAGCCGACCCCGGTCGACATCTCGAGCGCCAAGGTCCGGCGGGCGGGCAGCGACCTGACCCTGATCAGCTACGGCGGCACCCTGGGCAAGACCCTCGAGGCGGCCGAGCAGCTCGCGGGGCAGGGGGTCGAGGCCGAGGTGATCGACCTGCGCGTGCTGCGCCCCCTCGACACCGACACGATCCTGGGCTCGCTCCGGCGGACTCACCGGGTCGTGATCGTGGACGAGGGTTGGCGGAGCGGCAGCCTCTCGGCGGAGATCAGCGCGCGGATCATGGAGCAGGCCTTCTACGAGCTGGACGCGCCGGTGCAGCGGGTGTGCAGCGCGGAGGTCCCGATGCCCTACGCGGCGCACCTCGAGCAGGCGGCCCTGCCGCAGGTCCCCGCGATCCTCGCGGCGGCCCAGGAGGCGCTGCAGAGCAATGGCTGAGTTCAAGATGCCCTCCCTGGGCGCGGACATGGACGAGGGCAAGCTCGTCGAGTGGCGCGTCGGCCCCGGCGACTCGTTCAAGAAGGGCGACCTGATCGCGGTCGTCGAGACCTCCAAGGCCGCCGTCGAGGTCGAGATCTGGGAGGACGGGGAGATCGAGGAGCTGCTCGTCGAGCCCGGCACGACGGTCGCCGTCGGCGCGCCCTTGGCCCGCTATCGCCCCGCGGGCGGGGAGGCCTCGCCTGCGGCGGCGCCGGCTCCTGCCGCC
>CALDQK010000782.1 GCA_937911525.1 uncultured bacterium | reverse complement strand
GGGGACGCCGCGGAGGCCGGTCGGGCTGGGGACGACGGGGATCCCCCCGCCGCCGCAGCCCACCACGACCGCCCCAGCCGCGACCAGCGAGGCGATGGCCCAGGCCTCCACGATCCGGCGCGGCTTGGGCGAGGGGACGACCCGCCGCCAGCCGCGCTTCTTCTCCCGGACCATGTTCCAGCCCAGCTCCGAGATCTTCTGGCGGGCCTCCTGCTCGGTGTAGGCCCTCCCGACGGGCTTCTGAGGCCACTGAAAGGCCGGATCGTCGGCGTCGACGAGGACCTGGGTCACCACGCTGGCCACCCGGTCGTCGAGCCCCCGAGCGCGCAGGGCGTTTCCGAGGGCCTGCTGGATCAAGTAGCCCAGGGAGCCTTGGGTGTCGGCGTCGATGGCGTCGAGGGTGCGCACGGGCGCGACCTCGGCGGCCAGCTCGGCCATGTGGAGGCCGAAGCCCACCTGCGGGCCGTTTCCGTGGGTCAGGACGAGGCCGTAGCCCGCGGCGACCACCTCGGCCAGGGACTCGGCGGTCGCGCGGACCGCGCTCAGCTCCTGGTCGGGGCCCGCGGGCCCCTTGGCGGAGCTGTCTTGGAGGGAGTTGCCGCCGATGGCCACCAGGACGCGCTCAGTGTGCACCTATCAGGTGTAGACGCGCGGTCTCGATTGCGACAGGGCAAGCCCGCCTATCGTCCTTGACCCACTGTAGAATCCCCGCGTCCAGGAGGTTTGGGTGAAGTCTCACGAGGTGCTCAAGGAGGTCATTCAGCCGGTCGGCGCGAAGAAGGTCGCCCACGATCTGCGGGTCTCGAGCTCGCTCGTCTACAAGTGGTGCGAAGAGGACGAGGAGGGGAGCGGCGCCCGCAACCCCCTCGACCGCCTCGTGGCGCTGATCGGCACGACCAACGACCGCCGCCCGGTCGAGTGGCTCTGCGCCAAGGCCGGCGGAACCTTCGTCCCGAACCCGGCGGTCGACCTCGAGGGCTACGACCTCGAGTTCATCTCCCAGACCCAGAAGCTGCTGGACAACTTCTCGCAGCTGCTGCGGACCATGTCCTCTTCGATGGCCGACGACGGAGTGGTCGACGGCAACGAGTCCGAGCGGATCCGCCGCGAGTGGGATCGGCTCAAGGGCTACGCCGAGGCCTTCGTGCAGGCCTGCGAGCGAGGCATGTATGGCGACAAGGACGAGGACGAAGACGAGGACGAGTGAGGGTGGAGGGATCGGCGCCGTCGCCGGTTCCTCGAGCGCCTGAGCCTGGCTAGGTCGGGCAGGGGCGCGGGCGCGGGCGCGGGCACGAGCTGCTGCGCAGTCCGCAGGCGCCTGGATTTCCATGGTTTGGAGTGCCGCGCATGATTCGGCTCTTGCCCGCGGTCGCGGTGGTGATCCTGCTGAGCGCCCTCGCGGCTGGGGTGTCGCTCAAGAACAGCTTTCGGATCGACAGCTCGACCGACACCATGGTCCTCGAAGAGGACCCCGAAGCGCTGCGCTACGACCGCAACGCGCTCTTGTTCAGCAACGACGAGTTCGTGCTGGTCGGGCTCACGCGGGACGACCTGTTCACGCCTGAGGGCGTGGCCGCGGTCGGCTCCCTGCACGCGGCCTTCGAGGGGCTGAACGACGAGCTCAACCGGAAGAAGGGGACCGAGGGCGTCGGCTACATTCGCGACGTGTGGTCGATCGCGCGCCCGCCGGCGGTGCTGCTGCGCTCCTTCAAGCAGAAGGTCCACCCCTTCATGGCCCTGCAGAAGCAGGCCACGGTGCTCTCGCCCGAGGTCGACCTCGCCAAGGCCAAGGCGGAGCTGACCGACCACGAGCTCTTCGCGCAGAACCTGATCAGCGCGGACGGCCGGACGGCGGGGATCCTGGTCACGCTGCGCGTGCGCGACGAGAGCCGCAAGGCGCTCCAGACCAAGCTGCGCCTCTTCGATCGGCGCGGGCTGGCGCGCGAGCAGCTCGCGGCGGCCAAGAGCGAGGCCGAGCGCGAGGCGGCGCGAACCGAGCTGGCCAAGGTCGCGAGCGAGCTCGACGCCTTCTGGCCCGAGTGGGTCCGCTCCGAGAAGGACCGCAAGGACGAGCGGATCGAGATCATTCAGGCGATCCGGCGCACCGTCCACGAGTGGCGGGCCAAGGGCCACGACATCGGCCTCAGCGGCGTGCCCGCGCTGGTGGTCGAGATGGTCGAGGCGATCAACTCCGACCTGCGCACCTTCGTGCTCCTCTCGGCGGCCTTCGTGTGTGTGTTCCTGGCGCTGGTGTTCCGGCGGATCCGCTGGGTCGTCCTGCCGCTGCTCGCGACGGGCTGCACGATCGTGTTCACGCTGGCGCTGATGTACGGCGTCGAGAAGCAGATGACCGTGATCACGGGGAACATCCCCTCGCTGCTGCTCGTGATCGGCCTGGCGCACTCGGTCCACATGATCGTGCGCTACCGCGAGCTGACCGCGCTGCACCCCGAGTGGGAGGACGCGCAGCGGATCAAGGCCACCGTGGCCTCCCTGGTGTGGCCCTGCCTGTTCACGGCCACGACCACGGCGGCAGGCTTCGCGAGCCTCTACTACGCGGGTTCGCGCCCGATCATCGACTTCGGCTTCTTCATGGCCTTCGGGGTCGGTCTGGCCTTCGTCCTCAGCTTCGTGCTCCTGCCCGCCGGGATGCTCGTGCTGCCCGCCAAGGACCAGGGGCGGCTGGAGCGGAGCGCCAACGCGCTGCGCGGGCTGGCGACGGCGTCGCTGGCCCGCCCCAAGGGCGTGCTCGCCCTGACCGCGCTGATCGTGGCCCTCAGCGTGTGGGGGATCAGTCGGATCGAGGTCGAGGCGCGCTTCATCGACTACTTCTCGCCCGACAGCCCGATCCACAAGGGGCTGAAGTTCATCGACGACCGGCTGGGCGGCACCGCCGGAATGGAGATCGTGATCAAGAGCGAGGAGGGCGGCGCCTTCGGGCCGGATCACCCTGAGAACCTCGCGCGCGCGGCCGAGGTCGTGGAGTGGCTCGAGGACCGCCCCGAGGTCGGCGCGGTGATGAGCTTCGTGGGCATGGTCGACGAGGCCCGCAAGGCGATGCCCGTCGACCGCGGGCGCGCGGCGCGGATGCTGATGTTCAGCTTCCCGCCCGAGATGATCGGCCCCTACATGGTCCGCGAGGAGGCGACCGTCGCGGGGCGCGTGTTCAAGCCGGCCTCGGCCGTGCGGATCACGGCTCGCGTCAAGGAGACCGACCCGACGCTGCGGCGCGCGAAGCTCCTGCGCGAGATCCGGGCCTTCCTGGCCGAGCGCTTCCCGGAGCAGGGGGGCGCGGCCACGCCGGGCGAGGAGGGGGCCGCCGAGCAGCAGCCGCTGCAGGCGGAGGTCACGGGCATGTTCGTGCTCTACGCCAACATGCTCGCCAGCCTCAAGGGCAGCCAGGTCCGCACCAGCCTGCTCGCGATGGCCGCGATCTGGGTGATGCTCGCGCTGCTCTTCCGCAACCCCTTCGCGGCGCTCCTGGCCCTGATCCCCAACCTGATCCCGATCACCTTCGTGCTCGGCGCCATGGGCTGGAGCGGGATCCCGCTCGACATGGCGACGGTCATGATCGCGAGCGTGTCGCTGGGGATCGGCGTGGACTGCGCGATCCACTACCTGTTCCGCTACCGCGAGGAGGTCGCGGTGGACGGGGACGTGGCCGCCGCGATCCGCCGCAGCCACGGCTCGATCGGGACCTCGATCCTCTACACGAGCCTGGTCTCGGTGGTCGGCTTCGTGGTGCTCGTGTTCTCGGCCTTCCGGCCCAACGCCTACTTCGGGCTGTTCACGGGCTTCGCCATGGTCGCGGCCTTGTTCGCGATGCTCACCCTGCTGCCCGTGCTGATCCAGCTGCTGGACCCCTTCTCGGCGGCGCGAAAGGAGGGGGCCAAGCGAGCGGACGCGCAGAAGAGCGAGAGGGAGGATTCGGGCGCGGGCACGGACACGGGCACCAGTGACCCTTCGCCGGCCCCGGACCCTTCGCCGGCCCCGGACCAGGACCCAGACCCCAAGGACCCAGACCCCAAGGACCCAGACCCCAAGGACCCAGACCCCAAGGGCCCGGAAGCGTGACCTTCCAACCGAACCCCTTCCGAAATCGTCGGCCATCCCTACGATGGGGGGGTGACCGATCCCTGGCCGCTCTTCGCCCTCTCGCCAGCGGACGGCGCGGACGCGCCGCCGCGGGGGACCCGTCGCCTGTGGCCGCGCGGGCGGGTGTGGGTCTGGGACGGAGAGCGCTGGCGCGAGGCGCCTCCCCCCTTCGAGGGCGGCGACTCCTGGCTGCGCGAAGAGGACGAGGCGGCCTGAGCGGCGCCCGCTGCCGCTCGTGAGCGAAGCCGAGCACGAGGACGAGCTCGCCGAGGACGAGCTCGCCGAGGACGAGCTCGCCGAGGAGCCGCCGCACGTCTCGGTGCTCGCCGAGCCGGTGCTGCGCCTGTTGGGCGAAGCCGCCGCCCTGAGCGAGCTCGACGAGCCCTGGTTCCTGGACGGGACCCTCGGCGCGGGCGGTCACGCCGCGAGCCTGCTCCAGGCGCTGCCTCAGGCGCGCCTGCTCGGGGTCGACCGCGACCCCAGCGCGCTGGAGCTGGCGCGAGCGCGTCTGAGCGAGGCCGGGGTGCTCGAGCGAGCGCGCCTCGAGCACGCGACCTACGCCGTGGCGCCAGCGCTGTTCGAGCGGATCG
>CALDQK010000781.1 GCA_937911525.1 uncultured bacterium | reverse complement strand
GTGCCAAGTCAACCGCCTGGCGCGCTCTCGCTGGCGGACGTTCTCTCCAGCGTCGAGCGCAGCTACCCGCTCCTGGAGGCGGCCGAGCAGCGGCGAGTCGTCGCGGCTGCGCGCCAGCTGGAGGCGCTTGGTGCCTTCGACCTCAAGCTCGGCGGCAAGGCGCGCTGGAAGCTCGACGGCTTCTACGAGAACCACTTCGCGGACGTCTACGCCGAGCAGCGGACGGGCCTGTGGGGCGTGAGCGTCTTGGGCGGCTACCGGCTGGGGCGCGGCAACTTCGACCCGACCTACGACGGCAAGCCCGTGACCAACTACGGGGGCGAGGCTCGGGTCGGCGTCTCGCTGCCCCTGCTGCAGGGCGGCGCCTTCGACCCGGCCCGCGCCAAGCTGGAGAAGAGCAGCCTGGACCGCGCGCTCGCGGCGCGCGACCTGCGCGCGATCCAGGTCGAGCTCGCGCAGGCGGCGACCTACGCCTACTGGAGCTGGGCCACCGCTGGAGCGAGCCTGCGGGTCGCGGAGGACCTGCTCTCGATCGCCGAGGAGCGCCAGCGCGCGATCGACGTCCGGGTCGAGCGAGGGGACCTGCCCGCGATCGAGGCGCTCGACAACCGCCGCCTCGTGGCGAAGCGGCTCTCCGAGCGGGTCGCAGCGCAGCGCTACCTGGAGCAGGCCGCGCTCAAGCTGAGCCTCTTCTGGCGCGATGCCGACGGACGGCGCGAGCAGCCCTTGCCGAGCCAGCTCCCGCGCTCCCTCCCGGCGCCGAGCCCTCTGAACGAGTCTCGGCTCGCCGAGGACCTGCGCTTGGCCGCCGCGAGGCGGCCGGAGCTCGCGATGCTGCGGCTCAAGCGGCGGAAGCTCGAGGTCGAGCGACGGCTCGCCGAGAACGATCTCCTGCCGAGGTTGGACGTCGCGGTCCTCGCCAGCGGCGACTTCAACGACGATCCCGTGAAGTCCAAGGGAGAGTTCGAGGTGGAGGGCGCGCTCTCCTTCTCCTTCCCGGTCCAGCAGCGCAAGGCGCGCGGGCGCCTGGCAGCGGCCGAGGCCGAGCTGCGCGAGCTGAGCGCCGAAGGGCGCTACAAGCAAGACGCGATCGAGGTCGAAGTCCTCGACGCGCTCTCGGCCGTGCGCAACTCGTACCGCAAGCTCGTCCAGGTGCGCGAGGCCGCGCGCTTGACCAGCCAGCTGGCCGTGGCCGAGCGACGACGCTTCGAGCTGGGCGCCTCGACGATCCTGGTCCTGAACCTGCGCGAGAAGTCGGCAGCGGAGGCAGCCATCGACGTGATCGAGGGGACTGCCATGTATTGGCTCTCCGTCTCTGCCTACCGCGCGGCGGTGGGTCTGGCGCTCGAGGTGGACGCCAAGTAGTAGGCGCGATCGCCTGAGCGATTCAGTCCGATAGTCAGTTTCCGGGGCGCGCGAAGTCCTCGAGGAGCTTGGCGAGTCGCGCGGGGTCGCGGGTGGGGAGCGAGCACGTCTCCCCGCGACAGACGAAGGCGCGGGGGGAGCCGCCGGGCACGTGGTGCACCAAGGCGGCTCCTCCAGCTACCTCGCGCGCGGCGCGCAGGAGCGCCTGCGTCTGCGACTGCTCGAGGGGGCCGCTGACGCTGATCGCGACGACGCCGTCGACCGCGGCGTCGAGCGCGAGCAGGGCGCCGCCCAGGCTGCCTGCGCGCTCCTTCAGCTCCTCCGTCGTCACGATCGCGAGCAGCGCGCGGTTGGCGATCGTGCGCCAGCTCGGATCGCCGCCGACCGCAGCCAGCTCTAGCAAGAGCAGCGCCGCGCGGGCGTTCTCGGCGAAGGGCTTCTGGCGGTCGAGGAGGGGGCCGGCCAGGGAGGCGTCCCGGCTGTGGGCGAAGAAGCCGCCGCCTTCAGGGTCCGAGAGCTCGGCGACGAACCCGCGCGCCAGGGCGAAGGCGGCCTCGAGCTGAGTGGGATCGCTCGTCCCCACGTGCAACCAGAGCAGGGCTCGCGCGACCTCGACCTGGTCCGCGAGGTGAGTCAGGGGCTGCTTCTCACCCTTGAGTCGGTGAGGCACCCTCAGGGCGGCGCCTGGCCGGCGCTCGGCGAAGCGCAGCAGCTCGCGCGCCGTCCGGGAGAGCTCCGCCAGCATCGAGGTGTCGCCCTTGACGGTCGCCAGGCGCGCCAGGGCCGCCAGCGCGCGTCCGTTGTGCTCCGCGTAGCGGTGGGTGTCGATCCGAGGCTGGCCCATGTAGCGCGCGCGGCCTGCCGCGTCGAGGGCGTAGTAGTCCTCGGCGCTCAGGCCGGCCTCGAGCGCGGAGGGCGGCGGGTCGGCGTCCTGGCTGGCGTAGAAGAAGCCACTCTCGGGGTCGCGCAGGGGGCCGGTCAGGTGGCGGGCGATCTGGGACGCAGCCCGACGCCAGCGCTCGCCGCCGGTCTGGGCGTAGGCGAGCGCGTAGGCCTCCAGCACGCCGGCCTGGGTCTTCATGACGCGCTCGTAGTGGGGTGAGCTCCACGCCCCGTTGTCCGAATACTGGAACAAGCCCCCCGCGACGGGGTCGAGCAGCTGCTCGACTTCGAGGAGGGTGCGCAGCGCACGCTGACCCCGCTCGGCCTCCGAGGGGACTCGCCAGGCGCGACGTAGCTCGCGCTCGAGCGCCTCGAACCAGGGGAACTTGATCTTGCCCTTCCCCCAGCCCTGGTGCTCCTCGTCGTAGGCGCGGTCGAGCTCGGCCTCGACCTTCGCGCGGGCTTCGGCGAGCGACTTCGCGGCCGGCTGCGCGGGGGTGCGCGTTTCGGGCCTCAGCGTCCCCGCGTCGAGCTGGGCGACGACGCGGCGCAGGGCCGGCAAGAATCGATCCGGGGACCAGTAGCCGGGTCGGGACAGGACTCGCTCACCCTGGGGCGAGAGGACCACGTTGGCCGGCCAGCCGTCGTTGAAGTAGCGCTCGCCTAGCTCGGGGCGCTCCTCGGCGTCGGCGCGGATCGCTACGTAGCGCTCCGCGATCAGGCGGCGCACGCGCGGGTCGGCGTAGGTCACGTCGTCCATCACGTGGCACCAATGGCACCACTGGGTGCCCACGTTGACCAGGATCGGCTTGTCTTCCCGCTTCGCACGAGCGAACGCGGCGGCCGACCAGGTCTGCCACGCGATCTCGGGCGCGCCTTCGGCTCTGGTGGAGTTCACGACGGCGCAGCCGCTGGCCAAGAGCGAGAGCGCGAGGAGGGCGGCGCGGGTCATGAAACCTCCGGGGGCGGGTAGCTTAGCGCCGGGCGAGAGATTCCCTATCGCCAGGGAGACCAGGGCGTCGGCGTGGAGAAGATCAAGGTCGAGGGTCCGGGACGACGCTGCCCCTACTGTCACGACGCCGTCGAGGCCGTCGCCGAGCGCGCGGCCTGCCAGCAGTGCCTGGCCGTCCACCACGTGGGGTGTTGGCAAGAGCTCGGCCGCTGCGGCGCCTGCGCGCACGAGGCGGCCCTCCTGCCGGCGGGGGTCACGAGCGCCACGCCACCGCGGCCCGCCGCCTCGCGGGGGCCCGCTCCAGATCTGGCGGGGCGGGAGTGGCTCTCCTACGACGAGAGCCAGCGGGTCCTCGAGATCACGCGGATCGAGCTGCTCTGGCTGCTCGAGAACGAGCACCTCGCGGCCCAGCCCCTCGGCGCGGTCGCGGAGGTCGAGGGCCAAGCCCTCCCCGGCAAGGAGGTGTTCGCGCTCCGGGGCCGGATCGAGGAGCTCATGAACGCCCGCCAGGAAGAGGAGGCCCTCGACGGCAGGCGGGCGATCCAGGCCGTGGGTTTCGTCGCTGCCGCGACCGTGGTGTGGGTGATGCTGCTGGCGCTGCTCAAGTCCCTGGGCGTGTTCTAAGCTCGCCCGCATGACGCCTGAAGAGTTCCGCGCCGCCGGCCACGAGCTGATCGACTGGATCGCCGACTATCGCAGCGGCCTCTCCGAGCGCCCCGTCCGGGCCCAGGTCGCGCCGGGAGAGGTGCGCGCCGCCTTGCCCGCCGACCCTCCGGCCGAGGTCGAGCCCTTCGCCGCGCTGCTCGACGACCTCGAGCGCGTGGTCGTGCCTGGCATGACCCTCGTTCAGCACCCGATGCACTTCGGGTGGTTCCCCTCGAACGCCTCGCTGGAGTCGGTCTTGGGCGACCTCGCCAGCTCGGGCCTCGGCGGGCTGGGGATCAGCTGGGAGAGCTGCCCCGCCCTGACCGAGGTCGAAGAGGTCGTCGTCGACTGGTTGCGTCAGCTGACCGGCCTCAGCGAGGCCTGGTCGGGCACGATCCACGACACGGCCTCGACCGCGACCCTGACCGCGCTGCTCGCGGCGCGTGAGCGGGCGAGCGACCACGCCCAGACCCGGGGCGGGCTCGCCGGCGCCGCGCCCCTGGCCGTCTACACGAGCGAGCAGGCTCACAGCTCGGTCAAGAAGGCCGCGCTGCTGGCCGGCTACGGCCTCGATCACCTCCGCGCGGTCCCCTGCGACCCCGTCACCTACGCCATGCTCCCCGCCGCGCTGGCAGAGCAGGTCCGCGCCGACCTCGCCGCCGGCGTCAGGCCGTGCGCGGTCGTGGCCACCACCGGCACGACCGCCAGCACCGCCATGGACCCCCTCGGCGAGATCGCCGGCGTGTGCGCGGAGCACGAGGTGTGGCTGCACGTGGACGCCGCCATGGCGGGCGCGGCCATGCTGCTGCCCGAGCGGCGCCACCTCTGGGAGGGCGTCGAGCAGGCCGACTCGCTCACCTGGAACCCCCACAAGTGGCTGGGCACGATCCTCGACTGCTCGCTCTTCTACGTGCGCGACGTCCAGCACCTGGTCCGCGTCATGTCGACCAACCCCAGCTACCTGCGCTCGGCCGAGGACGGCCAGGTCACTCAGTTCCGCGACTGGGGGATCCCGCTGGGGCGGCGCTTCCGCGCGCTCAAGCTCTGGTTCCAGCTTCGGCTGGAGGGCGTCGAGGCGATCCAGGCGCGGCTGCGGCGCGACCTCGCCAACGCGGAGTGGCTGGCCGAGCAGGTCCGCGCGGCGGCGGGCTGGGAGCTCGCTGCGCCGCTCAGCCTCCAGACCCTCTGCGTCCGCCACCAGCCGGAGGGGCTCAGCGCAGAGGCGCTCGACGAGCACAACCGCGCCTGGGCCGAGCGGATCAACCGCTCGGGGGCCGCCTTCCTGACCCCCGCCAAGCTGGGCGGGCGCTGGGTCGTCCGCGCCTCGATCGGCGTGCTCGGGACCGAGCGCGAGCACGTCGCGCGCCTGTGGGAGCTGATGCAAGAGGCCGCCAGCGCCTGAGCCGGCGCTCGCCAGCTAAGACGAGGTCTTCTTGCGCCGCCGGCTGCGCCGCCGCTTCTTCTTCTTGCGGGCGGCCCGCTGCTCCTCCTCTTCAGCGGCGGCCGCCGCGGCCGCCGCGGCGCGGGCCTGGCTGGCCAGGTCGTGCTTGGCCTGCTTCGCGCGCAGCCGGCGCTGGCGCTCCTCGCGCACCTTGTCCACGTCGAGGGTCGCGAGCGTAGGCACCGGCGGCGCGGCGATCACGAGCGGCGCCAGGAGCTCGAGCAGGTAGTCGAGCTGGGCCTCGTCGCCCGCGTCGGGCTCCTCCATGCGCATATAGAGCATGGTCGGCTTCATGGGCCGCATGTGCTGGCGGTAGGCGCGGATCCCCTCGCCCAGCCGCTCCTGGTTGCGGCAGCGCAGCTTGAGCACCTTGTCCTGGCGGCTGATCTTGACCACCCCGTAGCCCGCGGCGCGGATCCGCAGCCGGCGCAGCTTGAACAGGTTGACGAGCACCTTGGGCGCCGGCCCGAAGCGGTCGGCCAGCTCCTCCTGCAGCTCGTCCAGCTCGTC
The DNA here is from genome assembly GCA_937911525.1 of uncultured bacterium. GTDB lineage: Bacteria > Planctomycetota > J058 > J058 > J058 > NORP233. The sequence continues at coordinate 2,161 of CALDQK010000781.1, read as the reverse complement.
CTCGGACATGACCGAAGCCAGCTTGCGGTAGACCTCGATCTTGAGCGCCGCGTCGTCGACGTAGCCCGAGGGGACGTAGGCCGGCAGCTCGAGCACGACCTCGACCTCGGCCGCCTCGAGGTCCAGGTCGCGCTCCAGGCTGAGGTCCGAGCTGCCCAGCTCGCCGCGCAGCTCGGCCACCGCGCGCTTGAGCAAGCGGCAGTAGAGGTCGTAGCCCACGTTCACGATATGCCCGCTCTGCTCCGCCCCGAGCACGTTGCCCGCGCCGCGGATCTCGAGGTCGCGCATCGCGATCTGGAAGCCCGCGCCGAGGTCGCTGTACTCCTCGATCGCGCGCAGGCGCTTCATGCCCTCCTCGGTCGGGACGCGGTTCTCCTCGACCAGGAAGTAGGCGTAGGCCGGCACCGAAGAGCGCCCGACCCGGCCGCGGATCTGGTGCATCTCGGCCAGGCCGTGCTTGTCGGCGCGGTCGAGGATCAGCGTGTTCGCGCGCCGGACGTCGATCCCGTTCTCGATCAGGGTCGTGGCGACCAGCACGTCGGCCTCGCCCTCGAAGAAGGCCAGCATGCGCGACTCGATCTGGGCCTCGGGCAGCTGGCCGTGGACCACGAGCACGCGGCAGCCGGGGACCAGGCGCTGGATCAGGCTGGCCCGCTTCTCGATCGTCTGGACCCGGTCGTGGACGAAGAACACCTGCCCGTCGCGGGCCAGCTCGCGCTCGATCGCGTGCTTGATCAGCTCTTCGCTGAAGGGCGTGACCTTGGAGCTGACCGAGGTCCGTCCGGGCGGCGGCGTCTGCAGCACGGAGATATCGCGCGCGCCCGAGAGCGCCATGTGGAGCGTGCGCGGGATCGGCGTCGCCGTCAGGGTCAGCACGTCGACCGTGCGGCGCATGTCCTTGAGCCGCTCCTTGTGCGCGACCCCGAAGCGCTGCTCCTCGTCCACGACCACCAGGCCCAGGTCCTTGAACTCGACGTCCTTGCTGAGCAGCCGGTGCGTCCCGACCAGAATGTCGACCTCGCCCTTCTTGAGCCGCTTCAGCACGTCCTTGACCTCGGCCCGGCTGCGGAAGCGGCTCACGACCTCGACCGTGAGCGGGTAGGGCGCGAAGCGCTCGCTGAAGCTCTTCATGTGCTGGTGGGCCAGCACGGTCGTGGGCGAGAGGACCGCCACCTGGCGGCCCGCGTTGGCGCACTTGAAGGCGGCCCGGATCGCGATCTCGGTCTTGCCGTAGCCGACGTCGCCGCACACCACGCGGTCCATGGCGCGCGGCTGGACCATGTCGCCCTTGACCTCCTCGGTGACCGTCGCCTGATCCGGGGTGTCGGTGTAGGGGAAGCTCTCCTCGAACACGCGCTGCCAGTTGTCGTCCTGCGGGAAGGCGTAGCCGGGGCGGACCAGGCGCTCGGCCTGGACCTCGAGCAGGTCCGCGGCCAGGTCGCGCACGGCCTCCTGGACCTTCCTGGTCCGCTTCTCCCAGCTCTTGCCGCCCAGCTTGCTCAGCTTGGGCGGGCGGCTGGTCGGGCCGACCCAGCGGCGCACGAGCCCGATCCGGTCGGTCGGCACGTAGAGCGCGCCGTCGTCGGCGAACTCGAGGTGCAGCATGTCGCGCGGCTTGCCGTCGCGCTCGCGCTGCACGATCCCGCGGAAGAGCGCGATCCCGTGGCTGACGTGGACCACCGCCGCGCCGACCTCGAGGTCGCTGAAGCTCTCGACCGCCGTGCCCTTGGCGCGCGAGCGCTTGATCCGCCCGCGCACCTCGTGGCGCACGTGGCGGGCGAAGAGCTGCGAGCTGGGCAGGACCCACACGCCCGCGTCCTCGAGCCGCAGCCCGCCGTCGAGCGGACTCACGACCAGGGTCACGCCCGCGCCCGAGTCGCCGGGGCGGAGCGTCTCGCCCTCCTCGGCCGCGATCCCCGAGTCGACGAGGAGCTGGCGCAGGCGGTCGCGCTCGGCCTCGTTGACGCAGAGCAGGGTCAGGCGCGCGCCCTCGCGCACCAGGCGCCCCAGCTCGTTGGTCACGCCGAGCAGCTCGCGCTTGGGGACGGTCAGGCCGGCTGGGCGGAAGGGCAGCTCGAGGTCGAGCACGTCGCCTGGGGGGAGCTCGCTCAGCTCGAGCAGCAGCCGCCCGCGCGCGTCCCAGGCCGCCTCGACCTCCTCG
>CALDQK010000780.1 GCA_937911525.1 uncultured bacterium | reverse complement strand
GACCGCGAAGGGCGCTTCGCCCTCGCCCACGGCGGGACCCTCTTCCTGGACGAGGTCGGCGAGATCCCCCTCGAGCTGCAGGGCAAGCTGCTGCGGGTCCTGCAGGAGGACGAGTACGAGCGCATCGGCGAGGCTAAGACCCGCAAGGTCGACGTGCGCGTGATCGCGGCGACCAACCGAGACCTGCTGCGCGACTCGGAGCAGGGCACCTTCCGCGAGGACCTCTACTACCGCCTCAACGTGTTCCCGATCGAGGTCGCGCCCCTGCGGCGCCGGCCGGGGGATATCCCCGCGCTCTGCGCGCACTTCCTCGAGCGCTCGTCCAAGCGGCTGCGCCTGCCCGCGCCTCGCTTGAGCGCGGACGCCCTCGCCCAGCTCCAGGCCTACCCCTGGCCGGGCAACGTGCGCGAGCTGCAGAACGTGATCGAGCGCGGGGTGATCGTCTCGCGCGGCGGCGACCTGCAGGTGAACCTACCCAGCGCGAGGGGCCGCAATCCCGAGCGAGAGGCGGCGGCCGCCGAGGAGGAGTTCCTGACCCTCCAAGCCCTCGAGGCGCGCCAGATTCGCCGCGCCCTGGCCCGCACGGGCGGCGTGATCGACGGCGAGGGAGGCGCCGGCCGCTTGCTCGGGCTGCACCCCAACACGCTGCGCTCGCGCATGAAGAAGCACGGGATCAAGCGCCCCGAGTGAACCGGCCCTACTTGGGCGCGAGCTCGGGCTCGAGGCGCATCGAGACGCGGGCCAGGTCGCGGCCGATGAGCCTCACCCAGAGGGTCTCCGCCTCGCGGGTGGGAGGCAGCCAGCCCTGGTAGACGCCGGGCTGGGACTCGAAGAGCGGGACCTCGTGCCCGCGCCCGACCTCGAGCCGCGCCAGGCAGTCGGGGCTCCCCTCGGCCACCAGCAGGAGCCGCGGCGCGCTCTCCGGCGTCGGGGAGGCCGCGACCACCCCGACCCAGTCCAGCCTCAGTGGCTTGGCCCCCTCGGGCTGACCCGAGGCGGCCAGGCGAGCGGCCATGCGCCAGGACACGTCGTCGCTGAGCCGCGCGAAGCGCGTGCGGGACATTCCCTTGATCGGCTGGCCCAGGGTGCTCATGGCGAAGCCCTCGAGCGAGTTGCTCAGCGGCAGCTTGCTGATCCCCGCCGACTTCCCCTCGCGCTGCTCGCCCCGGAACAGGAGCCCGCCGCGGACGCCCTCGCGCAGCTCCACCGCGAACCCGACCGTGTTCTGCGACTCGATCAGGTAGTAGTCCCGATCCCAGTCGGTGACCCGCCCGAAGAGCACCGCGTCGACGCCCAGCAGGCGCGCGAGCCGGCGGGCTTCGGCCTCCCGGTCCTCGGCCCGATAGACCGCCGCCAGATCGACCCCGTGGGTCGCGAGTCCGCGGTCGACCACGCGCAGGGGGAGCAGCTCGAGGTTCGAGTGCTGGAGGCGAGCGAAGAGCTTGAGCCGAAACACGGCGGCGGCCCGCTCGCTCTCGTAGCGCTCGTCTGCGAGGAGCGGAGCAATGTCGAGCCCCGCCGTCCACACCAGCGCCGGCAGGCTGTCGCCCTCGGCCTGGTCGACGAAGGGCAGGACCGCCGTGCGAAGCGCGATCCGCCGGTCGAACTCCGGGGCGGCCTCGTGCTGGTCCTCGTGCGCGGCGCACCCGGCGAGGACGAGGGTCAGGGCGACTGCGATCAGGGCGGGCTTCATCGTTGCTCCAAGGTGGCGGGGGTTCCAGGTCGGCCCTCCGCGTCGAGCGGCAGCACGGCCCACGCGCCGGCGGCTTCGCCCTCGAGCAGGAGGCGGGG
>CALDQK010000779.1 GCA_937911525.1 uncultured bacterium | reverse complement strand
GTCGCCAGGGTTGATTTGCCGGTTCCGGTCGCACCGCCGAGTAACAAAAACAACGGGCGCTCCGTGCGCCGAACCCAGGAGATGAAACGATAGCGCCTGAGCGCTTGTTCATCACCCATCGCGACGATTCGCTCGCACACGGCCTGCTCGAGCTCCGCCTCCTGCTCCGCGTGCTGCTCGAGCCGCCGATCTCGCTCGAGCAGCTGGCGGGGGCCTGGCCCGCGGCGCTGGTCATGGGCGGCGCGGCGCTCTCCATGGCCAAGCGCGTGGGCGACGTGGCGGGCGGGGTCCTGCGCGCCATGGCCTTCCAGCTCGCGCTGCTGCTCTTCCTCGCCTGGCTGGCCAACGCGCTCACGCCGCGGCTGCTCGCGGTCCTCGCCGGCGCCTTCGTGATCGGCCTCGCGATCGGCGCGCTCTACCCGCTCGAGAAGCCCCAGCGCGGCGCGGCGGGCTGGGTCCTCGGCGGCCTGGCCCTGCTCCTCTTCGCGGGCGCGGCCTACCAGGGCAGCCAGCGCCCGAGCGCGCCCTACGTGCCGGGCGAGGTGCGCCTGCCCGAGCTGGAGGAGGTCAAGCTCGGCCCGCTGGAGGTCGCGCTCTCCTTCCCGCGCAGCTGGAGCGAGAGCCCCCAGGAGAAGCCCGTCGACTGCGGGGACTGCGGGGCGACGGCCACGTTCCCGCCGACCAAGCTCCACTCGCCGATCCCCAAGCCCAAGACCTGCGAGAAGTGCGGCGAGGAGGTCCTGCACGGCCCGCGCCGGCACGTGTTCTTCGTCGACTCGGGCTCCTTCCTCAACTTCTCGCTCTTCGCCCAGCACGTGCTGGTGTGGTCGGCCCCGCGCGGGCCCTACGACGCGCCGGACACGCTCGCGACGCGGATCCTCGACCAGCTGCGCGAGAACCCCGGCTTCCGGCGCGCGATCATCGACGAGGAGGGCTTCTCGAGCAGCCCGCTCGGCGAGGGCTATCGGCTGACCCTGCGGGACGTCAAGCAGCAGGGCACCACGGCCCGGGCGCGCCTCTACGTGTTCGTGGACCGCAAGCGGACGATCTTCCTCCGCTTCCTCGGCGGCGACCCCGGCGACCCGCCGCGGCGCGACAGCCAGGACGCCCTCTGGGAGGCGATCGCCAACAGCCTGCGCCGCCTGACCAAGGCCGAGCGCGAGGCGCTCCGCCCAGAGCCCGAAGGGAGTTAGGCCCCCTGCCCCAACTCGCGGGGCGATTCGACCGATAGGGAGACCCGGAGGAGGTCTATCCCATGCGCACGCTCGCGCCCTTGCTCGTTCTGCTCTTCGTCAGCACCACCCTCAGCGCCGGCCCCAACAAGGCCGTGGAGCGCGCCCTCGAGCGCGCCGTCGCGGCGGCCCCCGGGAGCGCCAAGCTCGCGGTGGCGGTCGAGACGCCCCAGGGAGAGGTGCTCTACCGCCGCCAGGCCAGCGAGGCGCTGGTGCCGGCCAGCAACATGAAGCTGCTGACCAGCGCGGCCGCCCTCGAGCTGCTCGGGGCCGGCTTCGAGCACGAGACTCGGCTCTCGCTCCTCGGCGAGCGCAGCGGCGCCGTCCACCGCGGCGACCTGTGGCTGCTCGGCGGCGGCGACCCGACGATCTCGCGCCGCTTCGACAAGGACCCGCTCCTGAGCGACTGGGTGGCTGGCCTGGTCAAGGCGGGCGTGAAGCGGATCGAGGGCGACCTGATCCTCGAGGACCGCGTGTTCGACGCCGTCCGCCTGCACCCCGCCTGGGAGCCCGCCGACTTCGAGCACTGGTACGGAGCCGAGATCAGCGGCCTGACCCTCAACGACAACTGCGTGGACGTGACCGTGGCCGGCGGCGCCAAGCCCCGCGTCAGCTGCGCGCCCGAGAGCGCCTACCTGCGGATCCAGCACCAGGCCCAGGCGGTCAGCAGCCGCAAGGCGCACCGCTTCGGCCTGGTCCGCGTCGGCGAGGACAAGCGCACGCTCCGCCTGAGCGGCAAGGTGTGGACCAAGGCGGGCGGCTACACCACCTCGGTCCCCGTGGCCGACCCCGCGATGTGGTTCGGCGCCGTCCTGGCCGCGCGCCTCGAAGCCGCCGGCGTCGAGCTGACCGGCGTGGTCCGGCGCCCCCGCGCGCAGGAGCGCTACGACTACCGGCGCGGCTTCTCGGTGTGGCTGCGCAAGTCGCCCCTGCCGCGCACGCTGGCGGTGCTCAACCAGCGCAGCCAGAACCTCTACGCCGAGTGCCTGCTCAAGACCCTCGGCCGCCGCGACGCCGAGGGCCGCTTGACCCAGCAGGGGAGCTGGCCCCGCGGCGCCGCCGTGATCGAGCGCTACGCCCAGGCCCAGGTCGGGATCGCCGCGGGCGAGGTCAAGGTCAGCGACGGCTCGGGCCTCAGCCGCGACAACCGCCTCTCGGCCCGCGCCCTGTGCGCCGTGCTGCGCCGCGCGCTCAGCCTGCCCAGCGGCCAGGTCTACCGCGAGAGCCTGGCCCAGCCCGGCGAGCAGGGGACGCTCCGCCGCCGCCTGCGCGGCCTCCCCAAGGGCGTCGAGGTCCGCGCCAAGACCGGCACCCTGACCGGCGTCTCGGCCCTCTCCGGCGAGCTGCGCAAGGGCGAGCGGGTGGTCGTGTTCTCGCTGATCATGAACGGCCGGGGCACCAGCCGGCGCCACCTGGACCGGATCCTGCAAGCGCTCGCCGAAGCTCTCTGATCAGCGCAGGACCTCGACGGCCCTTCAGGCGACCCGCGGCCCCAGCCGCGGGTCGCGCTCGTTCGGGGCTACTTGCCGCGCTGGCGCCGCTCGTGCGGCATCAGGTCGTCCTGCGGAGCGG
>CALDQK010000778.1 GCA_937911525.1 uncultured bacterium | reverse complement strand
TCTTCACCCGCCGTGAGCTGCAGGACATCATCCTGCACGAGGGCAAGGCGCGCGGGATCGTGGTCCGCAACATGGTCACGGGCGCGCTCGAGACCTACACCGGCGCGGCCGTCGTGCTCGCGACCGGCGGCTACAGCAACGTGTTCTACCTCTCGACCAACGCCATGGGCTGCAACGTGACCGCGGCCTGGCGCGCGCACCGGCGCGGCGCGGTGTTCGCCAACCCCTGCTACACGCAGATCCACCCGACCTGCATCCCGGTGGCCGGCGAGTACCAGTCGAAGCTGACCCTGATGTCGGAGTCGCTGCGCAACGACGGGCGGGTGTGGGTCCCCAAGAAGAAGGGCGACACCCGCGCTCCGGCGCAGATCCCCGAGGACGAGCGGGACTACTACCTCGAGCGCAAGTACCCGAGCTTCGGCAACCTCGCGCCGCGCGACATCGCCAGCCGCGCGGCCAAGGAGGCCTGCGACGACGGGCGCGGCGTCGGCCCCGGCGGGCGCGGCGTCTACCTCGACTTCAAGGACGCGATCGCGCGCGTGGGCAAGGGCGCGATCGAGGCCCGCTACGGCAACCTGTTCGAGATCTACAACCGGATCACGGGCGAGAACGCCTACGAGCGGCCCTTCCGCATCTACCCCGCGCCGCACTACACCATGGGCGGCCTGTGGGTGGACTACCACCTGATGACCAACGTGCCCGGGCTGTTCGCGATCGGCGAGGCCAACTTCTCCGATCACGGCGCGAACCGCCTCGGCGCCAGCGCCCTGATGCAGGGCCTGGCCGACGGCTACTTCGTGCTGCCCAGCACGATCGCCCCCTACCTGGCGGCCAACAAGAACCTGGCCCCGCTCGCCGACGACGCGCCGGCCTGCAAGGAGGCGGTCAAGGAGACGCGGGCCAAGCTCGAGAAGCTGCTCGCGGTCAAAGGCAAGCGGAGCGTGGGGAGCATTCACCGCGAGCTGGGCCGCCTGCTCTGGGACCACTGCGGCATGTCGCGCCACAAGGAGGGGCTCGAGCAGGCCATCGACAAGGTCAAGCAGCTGCGGGCCGACTTCTGGAAGGACGTCTCGGTCCCCGGCAAGCTCGAGGGCCTGAACCCCGCGCTGGAGGAGGCCGCCCGCCTGGCGGACTTCCTCGAGCTGGGCGAGACGATGTGCCGCGACGCGTTGACCCGCGAGGAGTCGGCCGGCGCGCACTTCCGCACCGAGTACCAGACCGAAGACCACGAGGCCCTGCGCGACGACGAGAAGTTCTGTCACGTCGCCGCCTGGGAGTGGAAGGGCGAGGACGCTGAGCCAGAGCGCCACGTCGAAGAGCTGAGTTTCGAGAACGTCAAGCTGGCGATCAGGAGCTACAAGTGAGCGACACGATCAATCTCACCCTCAAGGTCTGGCGCCAGGAGCACAAGGACGCTCCCGGCAAGCTGGAGACCTACGAAGCCAAGGACGTCAGCGCCGACCAGTCCTTCCTCGAGATGATGGACGTGGTCAACGAGAAGCTGATGGAGGAGGGCAAGGAGCCCATCGCCTTCGAGCACGACTGCCGCGAGGGCATCTGCGGCGCCTGCTCGATGGTGATCAACGGCGTGCCCCACGGCCCCAACAAGCGGACCACCACCTGCCAGCTCTACATGCGCCACTTCAAGAACGGCGACACGGTCTACGTCGAGCCCTGGCGCGCCAAGCCCTTCCCGGTGATCAAGGACCTGGTCGTGGACCGCTCGTCCTTCGACCGGATCCAGCACGCCGGCGGCTACGTCTCGGTGCGCACCGGCAACGCGCCCGACGCGCACGCGGTCCCGGTCGAGAAGGAGGCCGCCGACGCCGCCATGTCGGCCGCCGAGTGCATCGGCTGCGGCGCCTGCGTGGCGGCCTGCAAGAACGCGTCCGCGATGCTCTTCGTGGCCGCCAAGGTCAGCCACCTCTCGCTCCTCCCCCAGGGCCAGCCCGAGCGCAAGCTGCGCGTGCTGAACATGGTCCAGACCATGGACGAGGAGGGCTTCGGCTCCTGCACCAACACCAGCTCCTGCGAGGCGGCCTGCCCCAAGGGGATCTCGGTGCAGTACATCGCCCGCATGAACCGCGACTACGTCAAGGCGAGCCTCAGCTCGACGATCTAGTCTGCGAACTCGCGAGTCAGCCAAGGACCCGGCGCCTGGCGCCGGGTCTCTTCGTGTGGGGTGGCAGCTCCGAGACGCGAAGGAGCTGTCGCAAGGCCGACAGCTCCCTCCCTTCTTGTTTGGATTGAACCGCCAAGACTCGCCGGCATTCCTTGGCGTCCTTGGCGGTTCAGCTCCGAAACGCGAATGAGCTGTCGCACGAGCGACAGCTCCCTCCAGTGCGAGGGTTGAACGGAGAAGCTCGAAAACTCGAAAGCGGCAGCTCCCCTGAGCGCCACCAACCACCGCGCTTTCTAGTTTTCCAGTTTTCTCCGTTCATCTCCGAAACGCGAAGGAGCTGTCGCGCAGCGCGACAGCTCCTTCCTATGTCTCTGTCTGGGCACGGGCGCCGGCATGAGACGCTGTCGCAGCCCCGCGCGACTTCCTCGATTTGTTAGGTTTAGCGCCCTCCCGGAGGAGCCGTGGGAAACCTCAATCAGTTCTATCTCATGGGCCGGGTGGCCCGCGCGCCGCAAGAGGTCGAGGGTGGCGTCAGCCTGGCCCTCAACCCGGGCACCGGGGCGCGCGCGCCGCGGGGGGCGCAGCCGCTCGACCTCTTCGTCGCTGGCCCGCAGGTGCCCGCGGCCAAGGCGCTCACCGTCGGCACGCCGGTGCTGCTGCGCGGTCAGCTGCGCCAGGAAGGGGACGAGGCCGGCTCGCGCCTCGTCGCGCGCGTTCAGGCGATCGAGATCCTCGCGGGCGAGGACGGCGAAGCGCCGCGCGGCGGCGGCGGCGGCGGCTCGCGTCCGCGCAAGCGGCGTCGGCGGCGCAAGCCGCGCGAGGGCGGCAAGGGCGAGGGCGAGCAAGGCGAGGGCGGCGGCAAGGAGGCGAGCGCCTCCGGCGACAAGCCGACCAGCAACGTCGAGGTCTCGCTGCCTCCCGCCAAGCCCGTGGTCGACCCCGCCTCGCCCCCGCCCGCGCCGCCTC
>CALDQK010000777.1 GCA_937911525.1 uncultured bacterium | reverse complement strand
AAGTGAGCGATATTCGTGGAAACGTGAATACCCGCGTGGAGAAGCTTGAGGAGGGTCGGTTTGATGCGATTGTCTTGGCAGCGGCGGGAGTCGCTCGATCCTCTTGAGTAGCTCGGGAGGAATGCCGTAGCTCACTTGGCCATCCCCTGGCGACGAGGATCTGGACGCCGTGTCGTGTTTCGCACCACCGTCCTCTCCCCTCCGCGGACCCGTCGGGCAACGCAACACTCGCTCATTGCTGGCCTTCCTCCGCCGCTACCGCTGAGACCATGGTCGGCCCTTCGTTCGCTCACTTGAGCGCAACGGAGGAAGTCATGGCAGCAGAACCACTCGCAGAGGCACTGGGCGGCGCGTCCGCCATGTCCTTGGGGCCGATCCTGGTCACGCTGGGGCTCGTGACCCTGGTCCTGGTCGGGGTGACCTGGATCATGCGGCGAGCCCTGGGCCTGGCTGGCCCTCGCCCGGGCAAGCTGCTGACGGTGGTCGACACCCTCCACCTCGGCCCCAAGCGCTCGATCTACGCGATCTCGATCAACGGCGAGCAGACCCTGCTCCTGGCGGCCACCGAGCAGCAGTGGACGGTCGTCCGCGAGTTGGCGCCCGAAGAGGTCCGGCCCGCCCAGGAGCCGGCCCAGGACGAGGCCCAGGACGAGGCCCGGGCCGAGGCGCAGGGCGCCGAGTCGGCCCCCGGCTCCCCGCGCGAGACGCGCGGCGCTGAGCTGGCCCCCAGCCACGGGCGCTCGTCCTTCGCCGAGGTCCTGGCCGCCGTGCGCCGCTACCAGGTGGGGCGCGCGTCGTGAGCGGAGCCTGGCGACAGCTCCTGCTCGCGCTGGTCCTCTTGCTGGGGGTGGCCCTGCCGGCCGCTGCCCAGGAGGGCGGCGCGCCCACGATCGAGCCCCCGGCTCCGGCGCCCTTGAGCGAGACGATCCCCGGCGCTGACAAGGAGCAGGGCGAGTTCGTCCAGGTCGACGACGCCGCGGGCGGCCTCCCAGTCAGCCGCAAGGACGTCGCTGACTCGCTGAAGGTCGTGTTCGTCATGACGGCGCTGAGCCTGCTGCCGGCGCTGCTGGTCATGGCCACCTCCTTCACCCGGATCGTGGTCGTGCTCGGCTTCCTGCGCGTCGGCCTGGCCACGCCCAACCTGCCGCCCAACAACGTGCTGCTCGGCCTGGCCCTGGCGCTGACCTTCCTCTCCATGGGGCCGACCCTCAGCGAGGCCTACGAGGTCGGCGTGGCCCCGGTCGTCGCCGACGAGGTCCCCTTCACCGAAGGCGTCAGCCGCGCCGGCCAGCCGATGCGCAAGTATCTGCTCCGCCACACCCGCAAGCGGGCGCTCGAGACCTTCGTGGAGCTGAGCCAGGGCCCGGACTCGACCCCCCCGAGCTCCGCCGACGAGGTCGAGTTCCGCGTGCTCCTGCCCGCCTTCGTGGTCAGCGAGCTGACCACCGCCTTCGAAATGGGCGTGGTGATCCTGATCCCCTTCCTCGTGATCGACCTGGTCGTCGCCAGCGTGTTGCTGGCCATGAACATGTTCATGCTCCCGCCCGCCACGGTCGCGACCCCCCTCAAGATCCTGCTCTTCGTCTTGATCGACGGCTGGCAGGTCCTGTCCCGCGCGCTGGTCACCAGCGCCGTCTAGGAGGACCCCGTGACCCCTGAGCTCGCTATCGATCTGTTCCGCGCCGCCCTGACGACGGCCTTGATGCTGGCCTCGCCGGTGCTGGCCATCGCCTTGACCGTCGGCCTGACCGTCAGCCTCTTTCAGACCGTGATCGGCCTGCAAGAGCAGACCCTCAGCTTCGTGCCCAAGCTGCTCGCCGTCGGCGGCGCAGCCTTCGTCGGCCTGCCCTGGTTCCTCAAGGTCCTGGCCGCCCTCGCCCTGCAGCTCTTCACTTCGCTCCCGGAGCTCGCCCGCTGAACCTGGCTGGCCTGCAACTCGACGTCCTGGCCTTCGGCCTGACCCTGTGCCGGGTGGCGAGCGCGCTGACGCTGGCCCCCGTGTTCGGGGACCGCCGCGGGCCGCGCCTGGCCATGATCGGGCTGGCCCTGATCCTGAGCCTGGGCGTGAGCGCGGCTCGGCCGGAGCTCCGGCTCCCGGCCGACCCCGACGGGATCCAGATCGCGGGCGCCGCCATGGGCGAGGTCGGGCTGGGGCTGATCCTGGGCTTCACCGTCCGCCTCGCCCTGCTCCCCCTCGAGGTGCTGGCCGCGATCCTGACCACCGAGTCGGGCCTGGGCCTGCCCAGCAGCGTGGACCCCGTCCAGGGCGTGCCGAGCAGCATCTTCGACACCCTGCTGCGCTCCTTCGGCTGGTTGGCCTTCCTGATCCTGGACGGCCCCGCCCACCTGATCCGCCTCCTGGCGCGCAGCCTGGACCTGGTCCCCCTCGGCGTGGGCGGCGCGACCGTCGCCAACGCCGACGCCTGGGGCGTGATCCCGCTCCTGATCTCGCGCGCCTTCCAGGCCGCCCTCGAGCTGGGCCTGCCCCTCCTGGGCGCCAGCTTCATGGCGACGGTCTCGATCGCGGTCCTGGCCCGCGCGCTGCCCAAGCTGAACCTGTTCACCGACGTGCTGCCGATCCGCCTCGCCACCGCGCTGACGGCGCTGCTCGCCTTCCTGCCCCTGAGCGCCCGGGCCTTCCGGGTCACGCTCGAGCTCTCCCTCGGCCCCGCCGCCAACACCCTCCTGGGGCGCTGATCCGTGTTCGACGATCAGGACGACAAGACCGAGGAGCCGACCCCGCGCAAGCTGCGCGAGGCCGAGGAGAAGGGGCAAGTCGCGCAGAGCCCCGAGTTCGCGGCGGCGATCCAGGCCGTCGCCAGCGCGGCGGTGATCTCCATGAGCGGCCCCCTCGCCCTGCGCTCGCTCGGCGAGGGAATGGAGCGCACCTTCCGCGCCCCCTTCGGCGCCGGGATCGTGGGCAACCCCGCCGCGGCCGCCGAGGTCCTCCAGGGCGGCTTCACCGCGGCCGGCAAGGTCATGCTGCCGATCCTCGCGGCGATGGCCTTCTTCGCCGCCGCCGCGTCCCTGATCCAGCACCCGCCGGTCCTGGCGCTCCAGAAGCTGGCGCCCAGCGCCGACAAGCTCAACCCGCTCAAGAACCTGCAGAACCTGTTCAGCAAGGACGCCCTGATGCGCGGGGCCGTCGCGCTGGCCAAGCTCGCGGCCCTCGTCGGCCTCGGCTACTGGCTGCTGCCGGAGCTGATCACCGACCTCCGCCCGGCCCTCAGCGGCGGGCTGCTGTCCGAGGGCGGCCGGATCGGCGAGAAG
>CALDQK010000776.1 GCA_937911525.1 uncultured bacterium | reverse complement strand
TCCTCTCGACCCCGCCCGCCGAGGGCTGCTTCGGCAACGCCAACCTCTGGCCCCAGAGCGCGGCCCAGGGGCTGGCGCAGGCCGGGGCGCTCGCGCCCCTGCGGCGGCTCTTCGACTACCCCCTCCCCGAGGTGCGCCGGATCGCGGTCGAGGGCGTCGCCCCCCTGGGGAGCGCCGCGCGCGCCGTGACCGCGCACCTCCTCGAGGCCGCCGAGCACGACCCGGAGCCCGAGGTCCGCGCCGCGGCCCTCGACTCCCTGAGCGCGGTGGCAGCGCCCAGCCCGCGCCTGGTCGCGACCCTGGCCAGGATCCTGCGGGACGCCGACGCCGACGAGGGCCTGCGGATCAGCGCCGCCCGCGGGCTGGGGCGGGTGGGCGCCGCGGCGCCCGAGCCCGCCGTCGCGGCGCTCGTGCACGCGCTCGAGAACTACGGCCACGAGGTGCTCTACGAGGCGCTCTCGGCGCTGGAGCGCCTGGGTCCTCGCGCCCAGGCGGCGGTCCCGGCCCTGGAGGACCTGGCCCGGCTCGGCTTCAAGCAGGCCGAGCAGACCCTGCGCGCGATCCGCCGCGCGCCCGAGGCAAAGAAGTAGCGGTTGGCGTGAGGCCGCGCGGCGGTGTCATGCTGAGGAAATGAGCGACGACGCAAGACCCGGCTCCCCGAGATCCGGCTCCCCGGGACCCGACTCCCCAGGACCCTGTCCCGTCTGCAAGCGCGAGCTGAGCGAGGTCCTCCAGCTCGGCCAGGAGTTCCTCGGCTGCCACGAGTGCCGGGGGGTGTTCTTCTGCGAGGACGGCCTGGCCAACTACGTCGTCGCCTCGACCCTGCCCTCGGTCGAGCCGGTCTTCCGGCGCCTGCTCGACCAGGCCCTGGCCGCGGCCCCGCGCCAGACGACCTCGATCCGCGCCTGCCCGCTCTGCGCGGGCAAGCTGCAGCGCTTCGGCTTCGGCGAGCGCCCGCTCGCGATCCTGGATCACTGCCCCAACGACCGGGCGGTGTGGCTCGACGAGGGCGACCTGAGCAAGGTCGTGCGGGTGTGCCGCACCGAGGCCCTCGTTACCGGCGCCATGGACGACGCCGACGGCGACGGCGTGGCCGACGCGCTCGAGGGCCCCGAAGACGGCGCGGCGCCGGGCGAAGGGGCGCGCGTGAGCGCGCCGCCCGCCAAGGACGACGCCCCCTGGGCCTGCCCCAACTGCGGCGGCTTCTTCGCGGGCGGCCCCAAGTGCCCCGACTGCAACGTGGTCGGCTACCAGCGCTAGCTCAGATTCGAGCGGGCGAACATTTCGCTCTGAAACCAATCGTCCACTGGAGGTCTCTCGGCTCGGGAGGTCGCCGCGGCCGGGCGTGGACTACCGGCGTCGGCCCGCCGCTTGCGCAGGGTCTCCTCCAGGGAGGACCCATGGCGCACCGGCAGCAGGGCACGACCGCGGGGATCCAGAGGGCCTCGGCCGCACACCCGCTCCTCGGGGCGACGCTGGGCGGCTACGTCGTCCGCCGCAAGCTCGGTGACTGCGGAATGGGGCCCGTGTTCGAGGCCCTCGACGAGCGCGGTCGACGCGTCGCGCTCCGCGTGATCAGCGCGCGCTTCGCGACGAGCGGCCGGGTCATGGCTCGCATCAGCGAGGAGGCGGAGGCGAGCGCCCGCGTGCACCACCCCAACGTGGTCGCCTGCTACGGGGTCGGCCGCACGGAGGAGGGGACCTGCTTCGTGGCGTGGGAGTTCGTCGAGGGAGAGGAGCTGACCGAGGTGCTGCGGCGGGGGCCGGTCCCCTGGACCGAGGCGCTGCGGATCGGCGGCGAGGTCGCCGCGGCCCTGGCCGCGATCCACGCGGCCGGCCTCGTGCACAACGCCCTCGACCCCTCTTCGATCCTGCTCGGGGCCGCGGGCGAGGTGAAGCTGACCGACCTGCGGGTCCCGCCGACGAGCGAAGGGCTCCGCCAGGGCTGGCTGCTGGGCGGCCCCTTCTTCCTCGCGCCCGAGGTGTGCCGAGGGGAGCGGGCCGACGCGCGGAGCGACCTCTACGCCCTCGGGGCGATCCTGTTCAGCCTCGTGAGCGGACGGCGCCCCTTCGGCGGGCGCTCGGTCTCGGAGGTGATCTGCAAGCACGTGGAGGAGACCCCGCTCGACCCGCGCCTCGATCGGCCCGAGCTTCCCCCGCCGATCGCGGAGCTGATCCTGCGCTGCCTGGCCAAGGAGCCCGACGCCCGCTTCCCCACCGCGGAGGCGCTGGCCGCCGCCCTCGACCAGGCCGAGCGGGAGGCGCGGGAGTGGTCCCCAGAGCCTCGCGAGCCCGGCGAGCGGACGCCGCTCGACGTCGTCGCGGCCCGGGCTCCCCTCCCCGCGGACGTGGTCGTGACCACGCTCCGGCGGGCGGCGAGCCACCTCCGCGCCGCGCACCGCTGCGGTCGAGCGCGCGGAGGGCTCGGGCTGGCCCAGGTTCGGATCGGCGTCCTGGGCGACGTCGGGCTCGGTCCCGCGGGCAGCCCCCCCGACCCCCGCGTCCAGCGGCCCAGGGGCGAGGCGCCCGCGACGCCGGGCGACGACCTCTACGCGCTGGGCGTCGTCGGCGCAGCGCTCGCGACCGGCCGGCTCCCCTTCGCCGCGGACACCCTGGAGGGGCTGGCCGAGCAGCACGCCGCGGGCCCGCCCGACCTGAGCGCTGTATCGACTCCCCTGCGCCACCTCTTGCTCAACCTGCTGGTGCGCGACCCCCACCTGGCCTACCCGGGCGCGGACGAGCTGATCGACGAGATCGACCTCCTGGCGGGCGGACGGACGCCACCCCTGAGAGACCGAGGCGGCCTCTGGCGCTGGCTGAGGGCGACGCTCGGGATCGGCGCGCTCTCGCCGGCCTGAGCAAAAAGACTCCGACCCGGATCGCCAACGCAGCGACCCGGGCCAGGAGAGGAGGGTGTTCGAAGCAGGATTTCGGAAGAGTCGGTGATCGCTAGGCGCTGACCCGCTCGCGGCGGCGCAGGCCGGCCAG
>CALDQK010000775.1 GCA_937911525.1 uncultured bacterium | reverse complement strand
AGACCCTGGCCCGCTTCCTCGACGTGCCCTTCGCGATCGGCGACGCCACCACGCTGACCGAGGCCGGCTACGTGGGCGAGGACGTCGAGAACCTGCTCCTGCGCCTGCTCCAGAACGCCGACTACGACCTGGCGCGGGCCGAGCGCGGGATCGTGTTCATCGACGAGATCGACAAGATCCAGAAGACCAGCAACAACCCCTCGATCACGCGCGACGTGTCGGGCGAGGGCGTGCAGCAGGCGCTGCTGAAGATGCTCGAGGGCACGATCAGCAACATTCCGCCGCAGGGTGGGCGCAAGCACCCCGAGCAGCAGTACATCCAAATGGACACCTCCAAGATCCTCTTCGTGTGCGGAGGGTCGTTCATGGGGCTGGAGGAGGTGATCAGCAACCGGATCGGCAAGCGCCTGATCGGCTTCGGCAACCCGGAGCAGGAGGAGCTCAACGCGGCTCCCGAGCAGGCGCTGGGCGACCTCTTGATGCAGGTCACCACCGACGACCTGCTCAAGTTCGGCATGATCCCCGAGTTCATCGGCCGCCTGCCGGTGATCACCGCCCTGCGGCCGCTCGGGATCGAGGAGCTGGTCCGGATCTGCCTCGAGCCCAAGAACGCGATCGTGCGTCAGTTCCGCAAGTTCTTCGAGCTCGAGGGCGCCGAGCTGACCGTCCCCGAGGGCTCGCTGCGCAAGGTCGCGCGTCATGCGCTCGATCGCGGCACGGGCGCGCGCGGCATTCGCTCGATCATGGAGGAGGTCATGCTCGACATCCTCTTCGAGCTGCCGAGCCGCAACGACGTGACCAGCTTCGTCCTCAGCGAGGACATCATCGACAGTGGCACCTACACCTGGCCTGAAGAGGGCGGCCCCGAGCCCGAGCCCGAAGAGAAGAAGGGCTCTAGCGGCAAGAAGGTCGCCGTCAAGAAGAACCGCCGCAAGCGCCGGGAAGCTAGCTAAGCAGAGTTCATGACCATTGAGGTCCCCGAGGCGCTCCTCCGCAAGCTGGGGGAGCTCGCCGAACAGTTCGAGCAGCTCAACACCGCGATCCAGGACCCCGAGCTCTTCAACAACCCCGACGCCGCGCGGGTCAAGCTGAAGGAGCACGGGCGCCTCAAGCCCATGGTCGAGGGCTACCAGGCTTGGCTCGAGCTCCAGTCGCGCCTCGAGGAGGCGCGAGCGCTCCTCGAAGACGAGGACGAGGAGCTGCGCCAGCTCGCCGAGATGGAGCTGCCCGAGCTCGAGGAGCAGCGCGAGAAGTCGGCGCAGGAGCTGCGCGAGCTCTTCGTCAGCCAGGACGAAGAGTCCGAGTGCGACGTGATCGTGGAGATCACGGCCGGCGTGGGCGGCGACGAGTCGGCCCTCTTCGCGGGCGACCTGTTCCGGATGTACACCCGCTACGCCGAGCAGCGCCGCTGGAAGTGCGAGCTGATCGACAGCAACCCGGGCAAGGTCGGCGGCTTCAAGTCGGTGCAGTTCACCGTCGAGGGCGACGGCGTCTACCGCCGCCTGCGCTTCGAGTCGGGCGGACACCGCGTGCAGCGCGTGCCCGAGACCGAGACCCAGGGCCGGATCCACACCTCCATGGTGACGGTGGTCGTCTTGCCTCAGGCCGAAGAGGTCGACGTCGAGATCGACCCCGGCGACGTGCGCGTCGACACCTACCGCGCTTCGGGCGCGGGCGGCCAGCACGTCAACAAGACCGAGTCGGCGATCCGCCTGACCCACGAGCCGAGCGGGATCGTGGTCCAGTGCCAGGACGAGAAGTCGCAGACCAAGAACAAGGTCTCCGCCTGGAAGGTCCTCCGCGCGCGCTACGCCGACTTCCTGCGCGAGCAGGCCGAGGCCGAGCGCGGCGCCCAGCGCCGCTCGCTGCGCGGGCGCGGCAACCGCAACGAGCGGATCCGCACCTACAACTTCCCCCAGGACCGCTGCACCGACCACCGCATCGGCGTCTCGATCCACGGCCTGCCGCAGATCCTCGACGGCGCCGGTCAGCTCGACGACCTGCTCGACCAGCTGATCCAGCACGACAAGGAAGAGGCGCTGCGCAGCTTGTAATCCTGGGGGGCTGCGCCCCCCCAGACCCCCATCTTGGGCCCGCGAAAGCACCAGGGGCCGGTGCTGCGGGAGGTGTGGCCTCGAGCGCCTTGGGATGGTTGCGCACCGGCCCCTTACGCTTTCGCTCTGACGTGTGTGCGGGGGCTCCCTGGGTGCTCGCTGTCGCTCGCACGTCGTTCCCGGGCTGCCGCTCCCCGTTCCCGGGGTTGCCCATAACTCGGAATTGCTGCACTGCGTCGTCGGAAGTTGCTGCTACTTAGGCATTTCCGTTGCCGCGGCCCTCTGCCGGTTGCTAGAACCTTTATCCCGCAGGCGGGAGCGCCGCGGGGGGAACGACGCTAGGAAGAGGTGAGCTATGGCGGGACGCAAGGTCCTCGCGCTGCTGGTGGTCTCCGGGTTCGCGCTGAGCGCGCTGGGTGGCTGCAGCAACTCTTCCTCGTCCAAGGGCGGCTTCGCCTCGACGACGGCGGCCTCCACGAGCTCCACGCCCAGCGCGGTCTCGACCGCGAGCACGAGCCCCACCACGACCGCCGCCCCGGTCACCAGCGCCGCGACCCTGGCCAGCGGCCGGATCAAGCTGCTGACCTACAACGTGGCGGGCCTGCCGCAGGGGATCTCGGGGAGCGACCCGGCGCGCAACACGCCCCTGATCAGCCCCAAGCTGAACGACTACCACCTCGTGCTCGTGCAGGAGGACTTCTGGTTCCACGACGCGCTCAAGAAGGACGCGACGCACCCGCACCAGAGCGCGCACCACCGCGGCTACACGACGCCGGTCGGTGACGGGCTGAACCGCTTCTCGATCTGGCCCTTCCGCGACCACAGCCGCCTGCGCTGGTCCGACTGCAACGGCTGGACCGGCGCGGCCAACGACTGCCTCTCCAGCAAGGGCTTCAGCTTCGCGATCCACGAGCTCGCGCCGGGCGTCGAGCTGCACGTCTACAATCTGCACGCCGACGCCGGGAGCTCGACGGGGGACGAGGACGCGCGGGCCAAGAACTTCGTCCAGCTCGAGCGCTGGATCGCGGCCTTCTCGGCCGGCGAGGCGCTGATCGTGGCGGGCGACACCAACCTCAAGGACGGCAGCCAGCGCCCCCGCGACGGGGTGGTCCTCGACGACTTCCTCCAGAACACGGGCCTGTCCGAGGTCGCGCGCGTGCTCGGCCAGCCGAGCATGATCGACCGGATCATGTATCGCAGCAGCACCAAGCTCGAGCTGACCCCCGTCGGCTGGCGCGAGGCGACCGAGTTCACGGACAGCAGCGGCCTCGACCTCTCGGACCATCCCGCGATCCACGTGGACTTCGACTACCAGGAGAAGTAATCCACGCCTTGCAACTGGGCCGGCCTCGAAGGAACCTTGGGCCATGGCTCACGACCGACTCAGCCGGCAGATCCTCGAGGCGATCGCGCTCTCGCTCCCCGCGGAGCTCGACCTCGAGGTGATCGACGTCCTGCCCGGCAAGACCTCTTCCCACTACATCGCGGTCTTCCAGCCGACGATCGCCGACTACGACGTCGACGCCGGCTACGCGGGCCTGGAAGAGGCGCGCGAGGAGATCACGGAGGGGATCGCGGCCGAGATCACGCGCCGCTCGATGCCCGACGTGACCTTCAAGATCAGCCCGAAGTTCGACTGGGATCAGCTGAAGGGTTAGCGCGTGGCCACCTTGCTGCTCGCCGTCACCGGCTCGATCGCCGTCTACAAGGTGGCCGACCTGGCCTCCAAGCTGACCCAGGCCGGCCACGACGTGCGGGTCGTGATGTCCCAGGCGGCCCAGCAGCTGGTTCAGCCGAGCACCTTCCTGAACGTGACCGGGAACAAGGTCTTCACCGACCTCTGGGACCCGGACGGGCAGACCCAGCACATAGCGCTCACCGACGAGGCCGACCTCGCGATCCTGGCGCCCGCCACGGCGAACAGCATCGCCAAGCTGGCCCTCGGCCTCGGCGACGACATGGTCAGCACCACGCTCCTGGCCCTCGGCTCGCCGCTCCTGGTGTGTCCGGCCATGAACACGCGCATGTGGCGCAACCCGGCCGTGCAGCACAACCTCGCCACCCTGCGCGCCCGCGGCGCGCACGTGCTGGCGCCCGGCTCGGGCAACCTGGCCTGCGGTCACGTCGGGCCCGGGCGCCTGGCCGAGCCGGTCGAGATCGCGGCCGAGATCGAGCGCCTGCTCGCCGAGGGCGCGCCCCCGGTCGTGGATGAGTGGGGCGAGGGCGAGGACCCGCTCCTGCCGCGCCTGCTCGGCGAGTGGCAGCTCGAGGGTGAGGTCCGCGGGCACCCGCTCCGGCAGCGCGTCAGCGGGAGCGCGCTCTACGCGGGCCGCTTCCTGCGCCTGACCTATCACCCCTCCGAGACGCCCGGCCTCGACGGGCGCCCCTACGCGGCGGAGGCGACCTTGGGCTACGACGCCCAGGCGGGTCGCTACGTGATGCAGCTGGTCGACGTGTTCGGCGCGGGACCCGCCGCCGTGGTCGGCTTCGGCGAGCGCGAAGGGAGCGAGCTCTGCTTCCGCTTCGCTTACTCCACGGGCGAGTTCGAGACGCGCTTCCGCTGGCTCCCCGAGGAGCAGGGCTGGGACCTCAGCCTGACCAGCCAGGACGGCGAGGGAGCCTGGGTCCCCTTCGCGACCAAGCGGCTGCGGCGTTGAGCGACGCCCGCCTCCGCGCGCTGGGGCGGAGCGCCCCGCTCACCCCCGAGGAGGAGCTGGACCTGCTGCGCGCGCGCCTGCGCGAGGGCGAGCTCACCAGCGCGGCGCTCGAGGTCGCCGCCTATTGCGAGCACCCCGCGGCCCTGACGCTCCTGCCTGAGGCGGTCGTGGGGCCAGAGGAGGCGAAGGCCTTCGTGTGGGGGCTCGCGCGCTGGGGGAAGGCGCTTGTGATCCGCGCTGGCTGGTTGGCGGCCTGCCTCCTGGCCGAGGGGCGCCAGCTCCGCGAGCCCGCCGCGATCGTCAGCGCCCTGGACGCCGTCGAGGCCTGGCTCGCGGACTCCGAGGCGCCCGTGCCCCCCGCCCCCGAGTTGACCCAGTCGGGGGCCTTCGACGCCCTGCTGGTCTTGCCCCTGGTCGCCCTCGGCCAGCGCCTGCACGGCCTCGACCAGGACGCGGTCCGCACGGTCGCGACCGTGGTCGACGTCGCCCAGGGGCTCGAGCACGGGGCCGACCTCCGCGCCGGCCTCGCGGCCTGGGCGCTGAGCACCCAGGCCTTCCGGGATCGGCGCTAGAAGTCGTAGACCTTGGGCTGGGTCTTCGCCGGCGCCTTGGACTGCGCAGCGCCGATCTGCCACGCGCGCACCCAGCGCTTGGAGCTCTGCTGCCAGCCCAGCTTGCGCAGGCGCACGGCGAGGTCGGCGTGGTGGCCGGCGCCGTAGAAGATCGCGACCTTGCCGCGGCGACGGGTCTGGAGCTGCTGCCGGAGCACCTTCATGACGTGCGCGTTGCGCTGGTAGACGATCACGTCGGTCTGGCGGTCGTGGGGTCTGGGCTTCCCCTCGTCCTCGCAGAGGAGCTCGGCCAGGGTCTGCTTGGCTTTGACGCGCAGGCCCGGGAACACGTCCAGGAGCGCCTTGCCGAGGTCCTTGGCCTGGCGGATCACGTCGCGCAGCTGGGCCGTCGTCTCGGAGGTGCTCGGGCGCCCCAGGACGTCGAGCTCGCGCGCGCGCTCGCCGAGGGCGGCCTGGACCTGCTCGTGGCTCATGTCGGCGTGGACCCAGTGCTTGCGGGTGTAGTCCAGGGCCTCGAGCTGGTGCTCGAAGCCGAGCAGGTCGGCCAGGGTGCGGCCGACGTCGACCTCGCGCCCGAGCTCGCGCTCGGCCCGGGTCGCCTGCTCGGGGCGCTCGCTCTTGATCAGCTCGTAGAGGACCACGTCGCAGCGGTCGAGGTCGCGCTGGACCGCCTCGTAGTAGTCGGCGTCCGCGATATGGACCACGCCGTAGAGCTGGACCTCGACCTGGGTCTGGGGGTGACGGAAGGTGCTGACCGCGACCTCGAGCTGGCCGGCCGCGGGCCGGTAGCGGACGTAGGGGTCGGCCTCCTGAGCGCTCGCGGCGCCGAGGAGGGTGGTCGCGAGGAGGAGAGAGATCAGAAGTGTGCGCAATGGAGCTCCGTTCCAGGTGCTCCATGACCCTAGGCAGGCGCTCACTCCCGCTCGATGGGAATCTCCGCGCTCCTCTGGAACGCCTCCGGGTCGCTCCGACCCTCGGCCCAGCGGCGGCGGCGCGCCGCGTTGGCGAGGCGTGAGCCCAGGGTCAGCAAGCAGGCCAGCGCGAACACGAAGCCGGCCGCCGCGGTGGGCTCCGACACGAGCAGGAAGCCGCCGACCGCGTCTTTTAGCAGGTCCGGCAGCCCCGAGTCGGCGACCCAGGCCCACGCCAGCGCGGCGGGCGGGATCCCGACCCAGGCGCAGCACAGGGCCTCGCGCGCGGGTGAGCCCGCTCGTCCGTCGAGGACCCGGACCGCGCTGCTGAGCCAGAGCAGGACCGGCAGCGCGCAGAGCACCACCAGGAGCACGCTCTTCCCGAGCCGAAGGGTCTCGAGCCAGGGCTCGGTCACGGCCGGGTGCTCGGCGCCCGCCCGCACGAAGAGCAAGCAGAGGAGAGCGGCCACGAGCAAGATCCCCGCGGCCACCAGCAGGTCTCGCCGGCTCGAGACGAAGGGCCCCACCCCGCGCTGGGGTGGCTCTGCCGCGGGATCGCTCACAGGGCGCTGCTCACGCGCGCGAGTCTAGCAGTAGCGCTCGTCGTGGCGATCGAGGTCGTCGACGGTGCCGCCGACCGAGCTGAGGATGTTCAGCAGGTGGTTGACCGAGCGGCGGTAGTAGAAGGCCAGGAGCGCGGTCGAGCTGGCCTGGGCCGCGCTCAGGCCTTCGCCCGCCAGGGCCGCGTCGCCCAGCGCGTCGCACAGCGCTTCGGCTTGCTCGCCCTTGGCGACCAGCGCCGCCGTGTCGCCCTGGTCGGCGACGAGCCGCGGGGTCTCGCGGAAGAGCTCCAGGACCAGCTTCTCCAGCTCGTCGAAGCGATCGGCGGTCGCGCCGCCCGCGCCGGCGCCGGCTGGATTCTGGGCGACCTTGGCGATGTTCTTGGCGTACTCGCCCAGGCGCTCGCCGTCCTTGACCAGGGACATCAGCTTCAAGCAGTAGAGGGCGTGAGCCCCCTTGAGCGAGAGGTGTCCGACCAGGCCCCGGCGGATCCCCTGCTCCAGCGCGTTGATCTTGGCGTCCGTGGCGAGGAGCTCCTGCCAGGTCGCCTCGTCGAGGGTCCGGCCGGCCACGAAGGGCTGGACCGTCTCGATCATGCTGCGCGCGTGCCCGAGCAGCTGCATGAACTGATCGGCCAGGCCCTGGAGCGGGTCCTCGCCCTTGAAGATCTCGACCAGCTCATTCCACATCGGCCACCTCCTTGGCGGCGGGAGTCTACTCCGCGGGCGGGCCCTCCTTCGGTAAGGAGTCCTTAAAGCCGCGCCCGATCCAGCCGCTCAGCCCGCGCAGGAGCAGGGGCGAGAGGAAGAGGTCGGCGAACACGGCGCTGAACAGGCTGACGCCGATCAGGAGCCCGAGGTGAGCCACGCCGAGGAAGCTCGAGGCGAGCAGGGTGATGAACCCGAGCGAGATCGCCAGCGTCGTGACGAGCATCGGCGCGCCCGTGGCGCGCAGCACGTCGAGGGCGGCCGCGCCGACCGGGTCCGCGACGCCCTGCCCCAGGAGCTGGTCCAGTCGGCGGCGGAAGCGGCTCAGGTACTGGATCGTGTCGTCGTCGGCGACCACGAGCGTGATCGAGAACACGATCACGGTCGAGACCTTGAGGTCGATCCCGAGCAGGCTCATGACCCCGAGCGTCAGCGCCAGGGGCAGCAGGTTGGGCACGAGCCCGATCAGGGCCAGGCGCCAGGAGCGGAGCACGAGCGCGAAGATCAGGAAGGTGACCAGGATCGCGGCGCCGAGCGAGCGGACGAGGCCGCCCACGAGCGAGCGGTAGACCGCGTCGGCGATCACGTAGTTGCCCGTGATCGTGGCCCGCACGGGCAGGCCCTTCGTCAGCTCGGCGAGGTCTTGCTCCAGCTGGGCGATCACGGCCCGGGCCCGCGTCGAGCCCGTGTCGGGCATGGTCGCGAGCACGCAGGCCGCGCCGCGGTCGACGGTCAGGGTGTCGGCGAAGAGGTCGCCGTCGTCGACGAGCAGCAGCTCCTGCGCGACCGCGGCCCGGCTGGTCGGCAGCGGCTCGTCCTCGGTCTCCTCCTCGCCGAGCAGGATCCGGTGCGCCTTGCGCAGCACGCTGGCGGGCGAGATCGCGTTCTTGACCTCGGGCAGGCGCTCGAGCCGCTCCTCGATCCTCGCTGAGCGCGATCACGCGCGGGTCGATCATGGGCTCGGGCTCGAGCCCCTCGCCCGGCGGCGGCAGCTCGGCCAGCTCGCCGGTCGGCTCGAGCAGGATCGCGAGCGGGACGACCCCGCCGTGGAGCTCGGTGGCCGTGGCCAGCTCGGCCCGGATCGGCGAGCCCTCGCGCAGGTCGTCGAAGTTGTAGTACTCGCGGCCGACGTTGGCCCCCGCCGCCAGCGTGGCGAGGGTGATCAGCGCGGCCACGCCGACCACCCGCCGCGGGCGCTCGACGACCTGACGCTCGACCCAGCCGACGAAGCGCTGCAGCGCGCCGGCCGCGCGGCCGGGGCCGCGCTCAGCGGGGAGCTGGCGCGGGCCGAGGGCCAGCAGGCAGAGCGGCAGGACCGTCATGTTGGCCAGCCAGGCCAGCAGCACGCCCAGCGCAGTCGCGATCCCGAACTGCTGGATCATGAGCATGTCCGCGCCCAGCAAGCCCAGGAAGCCGCCCGCGATCGCGACCTCGGTCAGCAGGCAGGGGATCGCGCTCTCGGCCACGGCGGCCGCGATCGCCTCGCGCGGCGCGCGGCCCGCGGCGAGGTAGTCGCGGTGGTGCGCCAGGATGTGCACCGTGTCGCTGACCGAAATGATCAGGACCACGATCGGCGTCACGTTGGTCAGCGGGTGGAGCGGGAAGCCGCACAGGCCCATGGCGCCCTGCGCCCAGAGCACCGAGAGCCCCAGCGTGGCGACCGCGGCGAGCACGTGGCCGAAGCGGGGGAAGGCCGCGAAGATCAGCGCGATCACGAGCGCGAAGGCGATCGGGATCAGGACCCCCGTGTCGGCCTGGATCATCTCGGTGTACTGCGCGCGCAGGACGGGCATGCCGGTCAGGGTCAGGCGCTGGGCCGCCGAGCGGTGCTCGGCCAGCACGCCGCGGGCGGCGTCCATGAAGGCCCGCCGCTTGGCGTCGTCGCGCGCGTGCTCCTGGCTGAGGGTCACCCGCAGCGTGGTCGCGCCGCCGGCGGGGTTCGCCAGCCGCCAGGCGAAGAGCGGGTCCTCGGTCGCGCGCGCCTTGCCAGCCGCGAGCTCGGCGGCGTCGGGCGGGTCGGGCAGGCTCGGGAAGAGCACCTCGACCGTCAGCTCGCCCTCGTCGTCGACCACGTCCTGGAGCGAGACCAGGGAGTCGGTGTTGCGGACCCCCCTGAGGTCGCGCAAGGCCGCCTCGAGCGAGCTGACCCGCGCCAGCCCGGCGGGCGTGTAGAGGTCCTCGGCCTCGATCAGGACCAGCGCGTGGGCGTCCTCGAAGGGGAAGTGCTCCTTGAAGCGGTCGTAGTCGCGGCGGGCCGGGTCGCTGGTCGGGAAGAGCAGCTCGACCCCGAAGTCGGGCTCGACCTGCAGCGCGAGGTAGGCGGCGCCGGCCGTGAGCAGGAGCACGAAGAGCCAGCCCGCTGGCCAGGCGCCGAGCAGGCGCCGGACGAGGGGCTCGCCGCGGTGCGGGGCGTCGCTCACGCCGGCACGCAGGGGGTGGCGAGGGCGGGTCGCCGCGGCGATTCACCGCAGAGGCGCAGAGGACGCAGAGATCTCGCAGAGGACGCCCGGGCGGCGTGGGAGGGAGGCTCGCGCAGCGAGAGGGAGTCCACTAGCCCGCGCCCCAGGTGAGCTGGTTGGCGGCCAGGGCGTGCAGGCCCAGGGCGGCGTAGAACACGGTCAGGCCGATCATGCCCAGGCCGCCCAGCTTCTTGCGCTCGCTCCGGTTGGCGAGCAGCTTCTTGGCCGCCAGGCCGCTCAGGACCGCGACGCCCAGGACCGCGAAGCCGAGCGCCGCCGCCGCGGGCGCGCTGCTCAGGCGCTCCCAGGGGCGCAGCAGGGAGAGCACCAGCCCGACCGCGCTCCAGGCGCAGCCGAGCACGACCGCCAGCGACCCGCCGCCGCCGAGCACGTTGGAGTACATCCGCTCGCCGGGCTCGGTCAGCTCGGGCCAGGCCGTCTTGCGCGCGAACTCGTAGTGCAGGAACACCAGCACGAAGGCCAGCACCAGCAGCGCGTCGCGGGCCGCGGGGGTCGCGGCGTAGGCGAACACGAAGAACACGTAGACGTAGCCCTGGAGCGCCATGTTGACCGGGTAGGTCACGGCCAGGTTGAGGAGCATGCGCTCGTTGACCGCGCGCGACCACTGCTCGAGCTTGAGCAGGAAGGCGCCGTAGAGCAGGTCCGCCGCCGCGATCAGGAGCAGCCAGGGCGTCAGGGCCCAGGCCAGGTAGGCGTTGAGCAGCAGCACCAGGGCCGCGCTCCCGAGCGCCCAGCGGAGCAGGTCGCCGTGGCTGACCTCGCCCAGGACCAGCAGCCGGTCGCGGTTGTGGACCAGGTCGTAGTCGTAGTCCTTCACCTCGTCCACGACGCGCAGGTAGAAGAGCGTCACGAGCAGGCTCGCGATCCCGGCCAGGAGCGGCGGG
>CALDQK010000774.1 GCA_937911525.1 uncultured bacterium | reverse complement strand
GTCGCCCGCCAACAGAGGTGCGGCCGGCGCTGATCGATCTCGCCCGTTGGAGCTGGTTCGACTTGGGGTCCCCCGTGGCCTCGACTCGCTCGAGGTCAGGGCGTCCGGGCCGCCGTGCACTACGCACCGTTCGGAAGCGTCCCGGGATCCGGAGCGGCGAACTCTGATCGGGTCAGGCATGACGTCTCCCATGAAGTGCTCGAATGCGGCGCTATGTCTACCCCTCGCAATCGTGGCGTAGCCCACGCGATCCGCTGCGCCCGCTGCCTTCGCGCGTTCTCGGGCGGAGTCTTCCGCGAGCGCGAGCTCGTTCCCACGGCGGCCAGCGTCGTCCGTCCTGCGCCGAGCGGCTAGAGTCGTCGCCCATGTCCCTACGAGTGCTGCTCTCTCTGCTCCCGGTCATGGTCCTGAGCGCGTGCGCGCGCTTCCCCGAGAACGAGCCCCTGGCGCAGCCGCTCCCCCGCTCGATGGGCTATCGCTTCGAGAACCTCAGCGCGGGGGTAGCGAACACCAACTCGGTGCTGGTGTGCGTGAGCTTCTCCGGCGGCGGCGTGCGGGGCGGCGCCATGGCCTACGGCGTCGTCCAGGCCCTCGCCGAGACGAGGATCGCGGACGGGACGAAGACGCTCCTCGACGAGGTGGACATCGTCTCGGCTGCCTCGGGCGGCGCGTTCCCCGCCGCCTACCTGGGCGCGTTCGGGCCCAGCGCCTTCCTGCGCGACTTCCGCGAGCGCGTGCTCGTGCGGGACCTGGGCATGGAGACGTTCTGGCGCGCCGCGCTCTGCCCTTTCCACCTGGTGCGGATCTGCTCGCCATGGTTCAACCGCAGCGACCTCGCCGCCGAGCTCTACGACCGGACGATCTACCGCGGGCGCACCTACTCGGACCTGCGCAACCGTGGGCGGCCCTACGTCGTGCTCAACGCGACCGACATGCTCCTCGGCGCGCGCTTCGAGTTCACCCAGGACACCTTCGACCGCCTCCGCTCCAGCCTGGCAGACCTCCCGCTCGCGCGCGCCGTGGCGGCCTCGGCGGCCTTCCCCGTGCTCCTGACCCCGGTCGCCGTGCGCGACCACGGCCACCCCGAGCGCTACGTGCACCTGATCGACGGGGGCATCGTCGACAACCTCGGCCTGGGCTACCTGCTGGAGTCCTTCCAGCGCGGCGTGATCCATGACCTGGTCCAGAGCGGAGAGGTCGAGACCCTGGTGTTCGTGGTCGTCAACGCGCGCAACCGAACGCCCGAGGACATGAGCGCCTCGCCCCAGGCCCCAGGAGCGGGAGACGTCTTGGCCTACGGGCTCGGCGCAGCGATCGATCGCCGAACCGACGCCCAGGAGGAGCTCTTGGCCGAGCTCTGTAAGCGCAGCCAGAGCGGCGGCGGCCCCGCCGTGCACGTCGTGAACGTCGACCTCGAGGACCTCCCCGACCCGCAGGAGCGCGCCCGGCTGCTCGCCGTAGAGACCACCTTCGGGCTCGCCGAAGAGGAGGTGGACGAGCTGATCGAAGCCAGCGCCCGGCTCGTGTTTGGCAGCCGCGACTTCGCCCGCCTCGTCACGCAGCTCCGCTAGCCGGTGCCCGCGCCGAGCGAGCTTGGGCTGAAACCTGGGAGCAGCTGAGTGCGGCGCTCCTCACCCTGGCGAAAGAGCCCAGACGCGTCTGCGCCTAAGATTGGCTCATGAACGAGCACGACCGACTGGAGAAGCGCGTCGCAGACCTGGAAGCTCTGGTGGCCTTCCAGGACCGGAAGATCTCCCAGCTGGACGCCGTCCTGACCGCCTTCACCGCCCGCGTCGAGCGCCTCGAAGCAGACGCCAAGAACCGGCAAACCGAGCCACAAGAGGTCGGGGAACAGTGCGATCCGCCGCCTCACTACTAGCGCGATCTCCGCGAAGGCTCGAGCTGTGAGGTTCGAGCTGTGAGGTTCGAGCTGCGCGAGCGCTTCGTCCTCGAGCCCTGGCAAGGAGACGCCGTCTCCGCCTGGCTCGAGAGCGAGGACCCGCGCCTCGGCCCCCGCCACGGGATCCTGGATATCTACACCGGCGCCGGAAAGACCGTCGTCGCACTCGGCGCCATGGCGGCGGTCGCGGCCGAGGCCCCCGACACGAAGTTCGCCGTCGTCGTCCCCACGATCGCTTTGGCCGAGCAGTGGGTCGCGGCCTTCGCCGAGCGCACGAGCCTGCCCGCCGCGCGGGTCGGAATGGTTGGCGGCGAGCACAGCGAGAGCTTCTCGCGCAAGGACGTCTTGGTCTACGTGCTCGCCAGCGCGCGCGGCCAAGGGAGCCAGCGCTCTCGCTTGGCCAAGGACTGCCAAGGACACCCGGTGATGCTCGTCGTGGACGAGTGCCACAAGGCCGGCGCCCCCTCGAGCAGCCGGATCTTCGACGCGGCCACGACCTGCCGGCTGGGGCTCTCCGCCACGCCCCTTCGCGAAGGCGCCGACTCGCAAGACGACCTGGGCCAGGTCCTGCCCCTCGAGCGCCAGCGCCACGGGCGCGCCCTGGGCGGCGTCTGCTATCGCCTCAGCCTCCGCGACGGCTACGAGCGGGGCATGCTCCCCCGCTACGAGATCCACCACCACGGGATCTCGCTGACCCCCGCAGAGCAGGAGGAGTACTCGCGCCTCACCCACCGCGTCAGCGAGGGGCGCAAGGGCGTGGCTCGCTGCGGCGGCTCGCCGGAGGCCTACCTCAGCTACCTCACCGGTCGCGCCTTCAACGTGACCCCTGCCCTCCGCAGCGCTGCGGCGCACCTCCAAACCCTCTACCTCGAGCG
>CALDQK010000773.1 GCA_937911525.1 uncultured bacterium | reverse complement strand
CCGCGCCAGCGGCGGCCGGTGGTGCGCCGCCCACCAGGCGGCGACCTGCTCGAGCAGCAGCACCGCCACCAGCGCGTAGAGCAGGGTCCGCCACAACTCGGTGCGTGTCCCGTCGGTCACGCTCAGGAGCGAGATCTCCTCGCCGGCGCTGGTGAATTGGATCACGATCCCCTCCAGGCCGCTCTGGACCTGCTTGGGGAGCGCTCGGGTCAGGTCACCCTCGCTGGGGTCGACGTTGACCGCGAAGAGCTCGCTGCGCGGGTCCCCGCGGAGCGAGGTCATGCGCAGCTCGTAGACGCCGGCCTGCGAGGTGTCGCGCAGGCGCAGCTCGAGCCGTCCCTCGTCCGCCTCCTCCGGGGCTGCGGCTCCCCGCTCGTCGCCGCCGGGCTCGTCAGCGGAGGGCGGCTGGCTGGCGTAGAGGTCGCGCAGGCGCTCCTCGCCCGGGACGCGGACCTGGGCGCGGCGCCGGTCGCGGGCCTGGTCGAAGGGGCGCACCAGGGGCTCGCCGCAGCGCAGCTGGCGGCCGCGGGTGGCAGAGGGCGCGAGGAGGCGGGCCAGCTCCTGGACGACCACCGGCCAGCCGACGTTCTTGGGCAGGTTCGACCAGGCGTTGTCGGCGGTGGTGTTGAAGAGCACGACCCGGCCCTTGCCGAAGGTCTTCTCGACCAGATAGGGTGTCCGGGCTGGGTCGGTCAGGCGCAGGATCGGCTCGCCCTCGCTCGAGATCGAGAGCCAGCGGCTGGCGCGGACCCGCGTCAGGAAGGGGTTGCGCTCGCCGCGGAACACCTTGACCAGGGGGTGGTCGTCGGCGGGCGGCGCCAAGCTCGGGCGCTGGTCCTCTTGCTGGGCCTCGAGCGGGTCGCCCAGCTGGACCGGGAGCAGCCCTTGACCCTCGCGCCAGAGCACCCGCTCGTAGGCCTCGCGCTCGACCTTGTCGCCCAGGAAGATCGCCAGGCCGCCGCCGCGGCGCACGAAGCGCTCGAGCTCTTCTTGGCGCTCGACCGGCCAGCGGGCGACGTTGCAGAGGATCACCAGGTCGTAGCCGGCGAGCTCCTCGGCGGCCGCGTCTTCGGCCAGGACCACGCTGGGCTCGACGCCCGAGAGCAGGTCACCGGGCGGCGCCAGGGCCAGGCGCAGGAGCGCGGCCTCGCTCCCCAGCGGGCCCTCCTCGCGCTCGCCGTCGATCAGGAGCGCGCGCAGCTGCTCGGTGACCTCCAGCGCGAGGTGGCGCGAGTCGTCGAGGGGGAGCGCGTCCTCGCCGACCGAGACGCTCAGGGCCTGGGCCCCGGGCTCGAGGAAGGTCGTGCGGTGGCGGACGCTGGCGACGCCGCCCGGCTCGATCGAGGCCAGGGGCGCGAGGGGGATCCGCCCGTCGCGGGTCTCGAGCGTCACGGGGACCTCGTAGACGGGCTCGCTGCCGTAGTTCTTGACCGTGACCGCGACCTCGAAGGGCAGGCCCGCCATGGCGAGCTTCTCGACCGGCTCCAGGCCGACTACGCCCAGGTTGCGCGTGCCCTGGCCGCCGACGTCGACGACCAGCACGCGCAAGGCGCCCTCGCCCGCGCGCCCCGACTCGCGGATCGCGGCCGCGATCCGCTTGGGCAGCTCGCCGGTCTCGCCGATCCAGTCGCGATGGCGGAGGTCGGTGATCACGTAGAGCACGGCCTTGCCCGGCGCCTTGCTCGGCTCGGTCCCGAGCGCGCTCTCGAGCACGCGGGGCAGGTCGAGGGTCCCAGAGCCGGGCTCGGCCTCCTTCAGCCGACTGAGGAAGCGCTCGGCGTCGTCGCCGGTCGGGGTCGCGAGGCGCAGCTCGGCCGCCTCGGGCTTGCTGGCGCGGAGCACCGTCAGGTAGTCGCGCGGGCGCTGGCTGGTCAGGTCGTTGACCAGGCGCTCGGTCAGGCGGCGCGCGCGGTCGAAGCTCGTGCCGCGTCCGCTGCGATAGGCCATGGAGCCCGAGTCGTCCAGGATCACGATCCGCTCGATGGGCTCGCTGACGCCCGGCAGGAAGCCCAGCCCGCGCTCGCTCACGGCCGGGCGCGCGAGCAGCAGCGCCAGCAGGGCCAGGGCCAGGCAGCGGAGGAAGAGCACCAGCAGGTGCTCGAGCCTCACGCGGCGGCGGTTCTCGCGCTGGGCCTCGAGCAGGAAGTCCATCGCCGCCCAGCGGACGACGTTGAAGCGGCGCCGGTTGAGCAGGTGGATCAGGATCGGCAGCGAGATCGCGGCCAGGCCCCACAGCAAGGGTGCGTTGAGGAAGCCCATTACTTGCGGTGCCTGCGCACGCGGCGCTGGTTGAGGTAGCGGGCCAGGGTCTGGCCCGGGTGGACCGAGGTCTCGACGCGCACGTAGTCGGCGCGGGTCCGGGTGACCCCGCTCTCGACCTGCTCGAGGAAGCCGGCCAGCTGCTCCATGTAGCCGCGGCGGAGCGAGCGGGGCTCGGTGAGCAGGTCCGGCAGCCCCTCCAGGCCCTCGAAGCGAGTCGTCTCGTCGAAGGGGAAGTCGAGCTCGTCGGGGTCGAGCACGTGGAACACGACCACCTCGTGGCCGCGGTGGCGCAGGTAGCCCAGGCCCTCGAGGAAGGACTCGACCGGGAAGAGCAGGTCGCTGATCACGGCGATGAACCCGCGCCGCTTGCGCTCCTCGGCCAGGCGCTGGAGCACGTCGGGCGTGCCGTGCTCGCCCCGCAGCTGGGCCTCGCCCAGGGTGCGCGCGATCTGGCGCAGGGTGGCGGGGTGCGCGCTGGGCGGGATCCGCTCGCGGACCTGGTCGTCGAAGAGCATCAGCCCCGCGGCGTCCTGCTGGCGCTGGAGCAGGAAGCCGAGCCCGACCGCGAGGCTGGCGGCGCACTCGTACTTGCTCAGCAGCGCGCGCTCGCCCTGGTAGGCCATGGACTCGCTCGCGTCGACCACGAAGGTCGCGCCGAGGTTGGTCTCCTCCTCGTACTGCTTGACGTAGTAGCGGTCCGAGCGGGCGAAGACCTTCCAGTCGATGTGCTTCAGCTCGTCGCCGAAGGCGTACTCGCGGTGCTGGGCGAACTCGACCGAGAAGCCCTGGAAGGGGCTCTTGTGCAGGCCTGAGATCGGTCCCTCGACCAGGGTCTGAGCGGCCAGGTCGAGCCGCGCGATCCGCTCGCGGACCTCAGCGCTGAGGAGGTCGCTCGCCATGAGCTAGGACTTGCTGAAGGCCGGGGAGACCGCGGGGTCCGAGTCGAGGGCGCCCTCGGTGGCCGGGGTGTCCTCGAGGATCCTGTCGACCACGCGGTCGCTCGTGATCCCGTCGGCCTCGGCGGTGTAGGTGGTCAGGATGCGGTGGCGCAGGACCGGGTGGGCCACGGCGCGCACGTCGTCCATGCTGGCGAAGGTCCGCCCCTGGAGCGCGGCGCGGGCCTTGGCGCCCAGGACCAGATACTGGCTGGCGCGCGGGCCGGCGCCCCAGCTGAGCCACTTCTTGGCGTAGTCGGGCGCGTCGGCGGTGTCCTTGACGCGGGTCTTGCGGACCAGGT
The DNA here is from genome assembly GCA_937911525.1 of uncultured bacterium. GTDB lineage: Bacteria > Planctomycetota > J058 > J058 > J058 > NORP233. The sequence continues at coordinate 40,117 of CALDQK010000773.1, read as the reverse complement.
CGACGGCGTGGTCCACGACGGCCTGCGCGATCGGGATCCGGCGCACGACCTGCTGCAGCTCGAGGATCTGCTCGCGGTCGAGGACCGGCTCGATCTCGTGCTGCACGTCGGCGGTGGTGGCCGCCACGATCGCGCGCTCCTCCTCGCGGGTCGGGTAGCCGACCAGGATCTTGAACATGAAGCGGTCTTGCTGCGCCTCGGGGAGGGGGTAGGTGCCCTCCTGCTCGATCGGGTTCTGGGTCGCGAGCACGAAGAAGGGCGGCTCCAGCTTGTGCCGCTCGCCGCCCGCCGTGACCTGCTTCTCCTGCATCGCCTCGAGCAGCGCGGCCTGCGTCTTGGGCGGGGTGCGGTTGATCTCGTCGGCCAGGATGAAGTTGGCGAAGATCGGCCCGGGCAAGAAGCGCATCTCGCGCGCGCCGGTGCTCTTGTTCTCCTGGATCACCTCGGTGCCCGTGATGTCGCTCGGCATCAGGTCCGGGGTGAACTGGATCCGGCTGAAGGAGAGCGAGAGCGCCTTGGCCAGGGTCGAGATCAGGAGCGTCTTGGCCAGCCCCGGCACGCCCTCGAGGATGCAGTGCCCGCGGGCGAAGACCGCGATCAGGAGCTCCTCGATCACGGCCTCCTGGCCGACGATCACCTTGGCCAGCTCGGCGCGCAGCTTGGTGGTCGCCTCGCCCAGCTTGGCGACTGCTTCCTTATCGGAGCCCTTGGATGCGTCGGATCCCTTGGATTCGCCCTCGGCCATTCGTCCTCCTGCCAGACCCCGGGTGTCCGGCGAGGCGGGATTATGCCCTAGATACGCGCGGGGCGTGGCGACGCGACTCCCCCTCTAGCGAGAGCGCCCGCCAGCCGCGCAGCTCCTTCAGGCGCGCGATCCGCCAGCGCTCCTCGCCCTGCGCCAGCTCGGCCCGCAGCTCGACCAGCTCGGTGGGGGCTGACCAGGCGGAGTCGGGCCTGCGGCGCCGCGGGGTCCTGGCTGAAGTCGAGCGCGTGACGGATCAGGCCTTCAGCCACTCGGCGAAGACGGGCGCGACCGAGCGGACATCGCAGCCGGCGGCGGCGGCGACCCGAGAGCGGGGGTGGCTGTCGGTGCCGGCGATCCCGGAGAGCTCGTCGGAAGCCATCAGCGTGGCCGCCGCGTCGCCTGGGACCACGAGGTGGGTCGTGACCGCGTAGCAGCGCTCGGCGCCGGCCTCGAGGTAGGCGCGGGCCGCCTGGAGGAGCGTGCCGCCGGTCCGGATCATGTCGTCGTAGATCACGACCCGCTTGCCCTTCACCGCCGCGTTGACGCCGGTCACCTCGACCATGCCGCTGCCGTGGCGGCGCTTGTAGATGAAGGCGGCCGGGACGCGCAGGTCGTTGGCCAAGGACTGGACCCACTTGGCGCGCCCCGCGTCCGGAGAGGCGAGCACGAAGTCGTCGCCGCCGAACTCGAGGGCAGCCTCGAGCACCAGGGGCTTGGCGTAGAGGTGAAAGGCGTTGAGCGAGTCGCCGAAGTAGTGCGGGAGTCCAGCCGTGTGCAAGTCGAGCAGCAGCACCCGCATTCCGCCCGGCGGCGAGGGCACGGCCGAGATCAGGCGCGCCCGGGTCTTGGCCGTCACGACCTCGCCGGGACGAACGGCGCGCTCCATCGTCTGGCAGCCGAAGTAGGGCAAGACCCAGGTCAGGCTGGCCGCGCCGTAGCGAGCCACCGCGCACGCCAGGTCGAAGGCCTGCAGGGTGTCGCTCTCGGTCGGCGTGCCCGCCACGAGGACCACGTCGCGCCCGCGCACTTCGCGTGTGATCCGCTGGTAGACCTCGCCGTCGGTGAACACCCGCCGCTCGACGGAGCCCATCTCGGCGGCGGGCTCCGGCGACTCGGACTGCTCGTTGAGGGCGACGGCGATCCCCTCCGCCAGCGCGGCGTAGCTCGGGACCGAGAGGACGAGCAGGCTCACCGAGGCGACCTAGGCGTTGGCGTTGAGGTCGGACCAGAGCGCGTTCAGGGGAACCCGCTCCTCCTCCTCGTGGTGGTGGTGCTTGCCGTTCCCGTTCCCGTTGCCGTTGCCGTTGCCGTTCGACTTGCTCGGGGCGTGGACCGGCATCGAGCGGCCGCGGGCCTCGGGCGCGCCGAAGCTCGCCGGCAGGGCCAGGGGGTTGAGGCTGCGCTGGTAGAGGCGCACCGCGGTCATGGCCGTGCGGACCCGGTCCTTCATGTTCAGCTCGCTGATCCCCACGCAGGGGATCCGCTGCCAGCCGAAGATGAAGTCGAGCATGCCGTCGATCCGGTTGATCTCGTCCCAGGCCACGCGCTCGCGCATGCCGTCGTCCTGCATGCACTCGCGGTGCGGGCGGACGAAGAACACCAGGCCGTGGCGGCGCAGGTGCTCGAAGTAGCGCTGGCTGTGCTCCTCGGCCAGGAGGTCGCCCAGGATGTTGCTGTGGCGCGCGGCGTAGGCCAGGTTGCAGAAGGCGCGGTCCGAGACGAAGCCCTCGGGGTAGCGCTCCTCGACCTGGATCTGACGGCGGAAGACCTCGCGCTGGTAGGCCGCCACGCGATGGAGGTCGACCCGCAGGGACTCGAAGGTCAGCTCCATCTCGGCCATCACCTGGCGAGCGACCTCGTTGATCAGCGGGAGGCCGAGCTCCTCGGCGAGGTGGCGGGCCAGGGTGGTCTTGCCGGTGCTGTGAGCGCCGCAGACGTAAATGCGCAGGGGCTGGTGCATGGGAGGCTCCCTCTCGAACCGGGGACGAGCCTATCCATCGCCACCGACAAGGTGCCGAACAGGTGCGATGGCAACAGGGAGTGCACCCGGAGCAGGGAGTCGCGCGGACGGCTACTTCTTGCGCAGCAGCTTGACGGCGGCCTGGAGCTGAGGGTCGGCGGCGACCGCCTCGGCGTCCCAGGAGTAGTTGGTCCGCGACATCAGCTTCAGTCGCTGCTCCTCGGTCAGCTCGACGACCACGTCGGGGGTGATCCCCTTCTCGTGGGGCGTCTCGCCCGAGGGGAGGTGGTAGGTCGCGATCGTGAGCGCCAGCCCGCAGCGGAAGGGGTCGAGCTCGAGGACGCGCTGGACCGAGCCCTTGCCGAAGCTCTTGGAGCCGACCACGGTCGCGAGCTTGTACTCCTGCAGCACGCCGGCCAGGATCTCGGACGCGCTCGCGCTGCCCCCGTTGATCAGGACCGCGAGGGGCAGGCGGAACTTGGGGTTCTTGGGGTTGGCTGAGAGCACCTGGCCCTCGCCGACGCGGGTCTTGGTGTAGACGATCTTGCCCGCCGGCACGAAGAGGTCGCTGATCTGGTGCGCCTGGGGGAGCAAGCCGCCTGGGTTGTTGCGCAGGTCGATCACGAGCGAGGTCGCGCCCTTGCCGCGCAGCTCGCCGATCGCCTTCTTGACGTCCTCGCTCAGGGTGTCGGACATGAACGAGGTGATCCGCAGGTAGCCCACCTCGTCGGGGAGCATGTGCGAGCTGAGGTGCCGGATCTTCACGAGCCCGCGCAGGATCGTGATCGTGAAGGGGTCCTTCTCGCCGCGCCGGATCGTGAGCTCGACCGGGCTGTCGATCTTGCCGCGCATCAGCTCCACGCAGCGCTTCATCGAGATCCTCGTCGTCGACTGGCCGTCGATCGCCGTGATCCAGTCGCCCGCGAGGATCCCCGCCTTCTGACCGGGGCTGCCGTCCATGGGGGACACGACCGTCAGGCGGCCTTCGCGCAGCGAGACCACGATCCCGACCCCGCCGAACTCGCCGCCGACCTCGACGTCCATCTCCTCGAGGTCGTCGGGGGTCAGGAAGTTGGTGTGGCGATCACCGAGGGCCTCGATCTGGCCCTCGATCGCGATCCGGGCCAGCATCGCGTGGCTGACCATGTGCTCGCGGTCCCACTCCTCCTTGAGGAAGCGGGTCACCTTCCAGAGCATGTGCAGGTAGGAGTCGAGCTCGTCCTGGTCGGTCTCGCCGGTCAGAGCGCGCCGCCCCGCGGCCAGCTCGAAGGTCCCCTTGCCGTCGCGGCCGACCTTGCGCTCCCAGCGCAGCGCGGGGTAGGCGCGCAGGTCGATCTCTTCGCCGTAGTAGCGCTTGCGCGCCCCGGGCTCGAGCTCGCGCCGCAGGACGCGCTCGCGGCTGCGGATCGCGTTCAGAACGTCGACCAGCGACTTGGTCGAGGCCTCGACCAGGGCGAAGGGGTCGCTCTTCTTGACGTGCAGGCGGACGACCTGGGCCAGGACCGAGACGTAGAGCTCCTCGGTCTCGCGCCCGCTGCGGACGAAGGGTTTGGTCCCCTTGAGGACCAGGCCGAGGGGGACCTCGACGTCGGGCGTCAGCCGAACCTCGAGCCGCGCCGCGGCGCCGGCGTGGAGGTCCACCGGCTCGACGCGGCACACGTAGCCGTCCTTGAACACGACCAGCTCGGCCGGTCCGGCCGAGTCGACCTGGACCTGGAGGCCTTCGCTCTCCTTGGTCCGACCGAGGTAGCGCTCGCGCTCGGCGCCCTCGGTCGTGTAGCGCACGAAGACCGCAGCGCCCGACGGGCTACTGGCCACGCTGAGCTGGGCGCTCGAGGCCTGCTCCTCGGCGGCTGGGACGCCGGGGACGCCGTCGGAGGGGTCCTTGGCCGGGGCTGGACCTTCAGGGTCTGCATCCTGGGCCCAGAGGGGCACCCCGATCAGACCGAGCAACAGGACCAGCGAGGCAGCCAGGCGCGCAGGTGGCGGACACCCACGCCCCATGGGGACGAGGCTCATGCTTCCTCCAGGACGCTCACCTTAGCCCGCCTGGGCGGCATTGCGTAGTGACGCCTGCGGGCCTGGTCCGGCGGCGGATCCGCGCTGTTCTCTTTCCCAGAGCTTCGGTTAGGATCCCGCCCGCCAAATTCCCGGCAGGCACCAGCCGGTCCCGGCGCGCGGTCGACGCCGCCGCCCACGCCCCCTGTGCCAGCCGGATAGGAGCTGTTCCATGGCTGACTCCCTGACGCCCGAGCTGGCCTTCGAGGGCCCCGTCCTCGAGCTGCAACGCAAGATCGAAGAGCTGCAGAGCTTCGCCGAGTCGACCGAGATCGACCTGAGCGGTCAGATCGACCAGCTTCGTCAGCGCTGCGCCGAGCTGCAGCGCGAGGTGGTGGACCGCCTGACGCCCTGGGAGCGGATCCAGCTCGCCCGTCACCAGAACCGGCCCGTGTTCTCGGACTACCTCCAGCAGGTCTTCGACGAGCCCCTCGAGCTGCACGGCGACTACACCAGCGGCGAGGACGCGGCGATCTTCACCGGCTTCGCCAAGCTCAACGGGCGCTCGGTGATGGTGATCGGCCAGCGCAAGGGCAAGAACACCAAGGACCGGATCACCTACAACTTCGGCAGCCCCCACCCCGAGGGCTACCGCAAGGCGCTGCACAAGATGCGCCTGGCCGAGAAGTTCCGGATCCCGATCGTGACCATGATCGACACGCCCGGCGCCTACCCCGGCCTCGAGGCCGAGGAGCGCGGTCAGGCGCACGCGATCGCGCGCAACATCCTGGAGATGGCGCGTCTCAAGACCCCTGTCGTGTGCGCCGTGATCGGCGAGGGCGGCAGCGGCGGCGCGCTCGGGATCGGCGTCGGCGACCGGGTCTTGATGCTCGAGAACAGCTACTACTCGGTGATCTCGCCCGAGGGCTGCTCTTCGATCCTCTGGAAGTCGGGCGACTACGCGACCAAGGCCGCCACGATCCTCAAGCTGACCGCCAAGGACCTCTTGGGCTTCAAGATCGTCGACGAGGTCGTCGAGGAGCCCCTGGGCGGCGCCCACCAGGCCCCGGCCGAGGCCTGCGGCCGGCTGGCCGAGGCGATCTCGCGCCACCTCGACGAGATCGTCGACTTGCCCCTCGAGGAGCTGCTCGAGCGGCGCTACCAGAAGGTGCGCCGGATCGGCGTCTACCGCGAGCGCGGCCAGTTGATCGCCGCGGGCGAGGTCGTGCCCGAGGACGAGGCCAGCGAGTAGGGGACCCTCCCCGTTAGGATCGGAGCGTGAAGACCGTCGTCGCGCTCCTGTTCTGCGTGCTCGTGCTGGGCGGCGGCCTGCTCGCCTGGCAGGACGGGCGAATGGCTGGGGTCCCGGCCCTGGGTCAGGACCCCGCCGAGCAGGCGCTGCGGAAGCGCGCGCGCGAGCTGCTCGAGGCGCTCCAGTTCAAGGACTTCGCCCAGGCGGCGAGCTTCGCCCGGGCCGACTCCAGCCAGCCCGCAGAGAGCGCCGCCGCACAGCGTCTGGTCCAGCGCGCCTTCGGGCTCCAACCCGAGCGGCTCAACATGCGCAATCCGCGGGTCACCCGGGTGACCCTCGACTCCAGCCGACTGCGGGGGCGGACCTACGTCCGCTTCACCCAGGAGGAGCTCAACCGCGAAGGTCGGGCGCGGGAGCGGGAGAAGGCGCTGGAGGCGGTGTTCTATTGGCGAAGGGCCGAGCTGGCGGCGCCCTGGCTGCTGCGCTTGGACGTCACCAGCCGCTAAGGCCCCTTCGTCTCAGCCCCCTTCCACATCGTGCACGGCGTTCGCGCCTTCCCAGAGACAACGCGCACTCCGTTCGCGGCCGCGCGTCCTGAGCGGACGGATTCCATGGCTTTTAGGGACTTAGCGCTCTGGATGCCCCCTTGCACTGTAGTTCTCTATCGGGCGGCGTCAGGGCAGGGGACGCTCATGACGCCGGGGACTCAGTGGCCGCCTCAGCCACTGAGTCTTTACCCGTGTACCGACCCTCACCGGGAGCCCCGTGGGCGAAGACCAAGACCCAACCCCCCGCACCCACCCCGCCCAGCCCAGCTCGGACGCTGGCTCGGGTGACGCTGGCTCGGGTGACGCTGGCTGGGGTGACGCTGGCTGGGGTGACGCTGGCTGGGGTGATTCGGCTCGCCTGCCCGACCCTGGCTACGAGCTGCTCCCCCCGGTCGAGCGCGGTCCCAACCTCCCCAAGCCGCCGGCCCAGCCGCGAGTGCGTCCGACCACGCGCAGGCTCCAGTCCAAGACCGACCGGATCGTGCGGCGCAAGACCAGCCGCCGGCAGCGGCGCGCCTCGCAGCGACTGAAGCACTCGACGGGCTCGGGCCTCCTCCCCTACGGCAGCAGCGCCACCGTCCACCCGGACCGCTCTCGCTCCGCGAGCAGCCAGCGCCACGTCGCCAGCCGCCCGATGCCGGCCGCGCTCCTGGCCGCGCTCCCGCTGCTCTTGCTCGTGGTGGGCGGGCTGGTGCTCCTGAACGGGAGCCAGCCGACCCACAAGCGCGCGCCGCGGGAGACCACGGCGCCTGCGATTCGCACTCGCGCCCAGGCTCGCCAGCCCAAGGCCTCGGCGGAGGAGCGCCCCGCTCCGCCGGCCGCGCGGCCCGGCGCGCAGCAGCCCGCGCAAGCGCCCTCGCTGCCGCCGACTCCGGCGCGCCCCAAGACGGTCAAGGACCAGGCGGAGGTCTCGCCCGACGCGGAGAAGGAGCGCCTCGAGGCCTGGGCCGAGCGCGAGCGCGAGCTCCAGCGCCGCGAGGACGCTTGGCTGCAGGACCTGCGCCGTGAGCAGGCGGAAGACGAGCAGCCCAAGGGAGAGCAGCCCGCGGACGAGGCTCAGCCCGAGGCCGAGTCGGAGTCCTCCACGGACTGATCCGGCTGGGCCGGGTCCGCGGTCTCTTCGCAGGCTTCCTCCACGTCTTGCTGGGTGTCCAGCTCCGGCAGCCGGGTCATGGCCCCGGGCGGCGGGGTCGGGATCGCCTTCTCGAGCGGGAAGTAGTGGCGCAGGGCGTTGCGCAGGTCGCGGATTCGATCGCGGAGGTCGCGGATCGAGAGGTCGACGCCGCCCGCGTCCTGGACCTCGTCGCCCTGGGCGAGGTGCCACTTGCGGAAGGCCAGCTCGACCTGGGCGCGCCGCAGCGCCTTGCGCAGGCGATAGGCGCGCCAGCCCTTGCGCAGCCCGCCCGCCTCGTAGCGGAAGCGCCCCAGGAACTCGTGGAAGGAGTCCAGCTCGCGCCGCGACACGAAGCCGGCCTCGATCTCCTCCACGAGGTAGGTCACGAGCACCCGCCGCTCGCGGCGTCCGGCCCACAGGTAGGCGCTCAGGAACACCGCCAGCCCTGCGCCGCCCAGGAACACGGTGTGGGTGATCAGGGCCTGGCGCCCCTGGTCGTCGCCGAAGGTCCCGCCGAGGTAGACCGCGGTCGCGTTCCAAGCCACGTGCAGGGCGATCGCGGCCAGGAGGCCCACGATCGGCAGGAGCCAGCGCCAGCGTCGCTTGCGCGGGGTGCCGCGGTAGAGCCCCAGTCCGGCGCCCGTCAGCGCGGTGTAGACCGGGTGCCCGATCAGGGCGTTGACCACGATCCGGTAGCCGCCCAGCAGCCAGAGGGTCTCTTGCCCCTCCTGCAGGAAGCGCAGGTTGTAGATGCAGTTCTCGACGATGGCGAAGCCGAGCCCGCTGGCGGCGCCGAGGATCAGGCCCTCGAGCAGGTTGTCGAACTCGTCGCGCAGGATCCAGAACAGGACGAGCACCGCCAGCCCCTTGGCGACCTCCTCGATCAGGGGCGCGATCAGGACGGCGGACGCGGTGTAGGCCTGGCCGGTGCCGACGAAGTCCGCGATCACCTCGCGCCCCAGCCCGTTGAGCAGGAGTGAGAAGCCGCAGCCGATCGTGCCGCCCCACACGAAGCAGGCCAGCAGGTTCTTCCAGGGGACCTGGTCGTTGCGGTCGAGGAACTTGCAGAAGAGCAGGTAGGGGACCGCCGGGCCGAGGGCGAGCAGGGTCGCGAGGCGCAGGCCCTCGGGGTGGGCGCGGTAGGCGGGGACGAGCACGCGCAGGAACAAGAGGGCCAGCCCGACGACGCCCAGCACGCCCAGCACGCCGAGGAAGTAGAGCCGCCGCCGCTTGAGCTGCAGGCGCGCGTGACCGTCCTCGTCCTTGAGCAGGTAGAGGAAGGAGCGGTGCGCGGCTTCGTCGAGCGAGAGCATCGTCTGGCCCGAGTGGAAGCGCCCCTCGGGGTCGAAGCCCGCCCGGCTCGAGGGCCCCGCCACGCTCGGCGCGCGCGGGGTGAAGGTGTCGTGGATCGTGGGCGCGGCCTCGGCCTCGAAGCTCAGCTCGGTCTCGCCGAGCACCAGCCGGTCGCCGGGCCGCAGCCGCCGCTGCTTGCCGGGCGCGAGCTTCTTGCGCCCCAGGTAGCTGCCGTGCTTGCTCAGGTTGAGCAGGTGCCAGGCGCCGCCCTCCCAGCGCAGCTCGGCCTGGCGGCGGGACATGGTCTGGTCGGGGAAGCGCACGTTGCTGGCGCGGTCCCGCCCCAGCGAGAGCACGATCGGCTCCTCCCCGCCGGCCGGGAGCGGGATCCGCTTGCCCGCCTCGACCCCCGACGCGATCCGGATCACGTAGTCCACCCGACCACGTTATGCGGGCCGAGCGGGCGGGGCTACGCCGCCCGAGGCGCGGACTAGTCCTTGGGCATCGAGAGCATGAACCCGTTGCCCTCGGGGTCCTCGCAGTCGGCCAGCCAGATCGGCTCGCCCTCGCGGTCCTCGGGGGCCGCGAGCACCTTGCCCCCGCCCTGCGCGACCTCCTGCACCGCCCCGTGAATGTCCGAGACGGTGAACGAGAGCCCCGTCGCGCGGTGCGCGCTGTCCTCGCGCCCCCCGTGCAGCGCCACGATCGCGTCCCCGTGGGTCAGCTCGCTCCAGTAGGGGGACTCGGACGCCAGCGAGAGCCCGATCGTGTCGCGGTAGAAGGCGACCGCCCGCGCCATGTTCTCGACCATGAGCATGAACTTGACCGACTGCAGCTTCATAGAGCCCTCCCAGAGGCGCCCAAGCTACTGGAAAGCCGTGCCTGAGTCCGGGAAGCGGACGCCTGTCCTCCTGCGGACCAAATCGTCGACACAGCGGCGAGAGCAGCGATCCTTGCCCCTGCACTTGGGACAGGAGCCCCACCATGACGACCCACACTTCCGCCCGGACCTCGACCCCGACCGCCGCGCAGAGCCCCGCCGCCGCCCAGAGCCAGTCCCTCGGCCTGCGCCACCTCGACCACCTGAACCTCTCGGTCACCGACCTGGCCCAGACGCGCGACTGGTATGCCCGCGTGTTCGGCTTCGAGCTCGTTGAGGAGGGCGTCCAGGACGACGGCACCCCCTGGGCGATCCTGCGCAGCGGCGACGCCATGCTCTGCTGCTACGAGCACGCCGACTGGCAGCTGATCGGCAACATGGAGCGCCGCTCCGAGCGCCTGCACGGGATCAACCACTTCGCGCTGCGGATCACCGACCGCGCCGCCTGGGAGGCGACCGTCGCGCGCGAGCAGGTCGAGCTCGACTGGGGCGGCGCCGCGATCGAGTACGCCCACTCGACGAGCTGGTACGTCAAGGACCCCACCGGCTACGGGATCGAGGTCGCGCTCTGGGACGGGGACCGGGTCGGGTTCTAGGAGCCTCTGGCGGGAGGGCGCAGGCGCAGGTCTGCGCCCTCTTGCCCTCGCTCGGGCCCAGCGCGGCTCTTACTGGAGGGGCTCGACGCCCCGCAGGATGCCGTAGGCCTCCAGGATCGCCTTATGGAAGGCCACCTGATCGTGCGGGCCAGGGCCGACGTAGCGCGTCACGACGACGCCAAAGATCAGGCGCTGACCCGACTGGATCGCGCCAGCGTGGAGGACCGCCGACCCGACCTTCTGCCCCTCCTTGATCGCGAGCAGGGTGATCCGCGCCGCGCCCGCTGGCTTCCCGGCGAGCTGCATGGTGTCGAAGTGGATCAGGTCCACGACCGAGCCGCCCGCAGCCTCGGACTTCTGCATCGCGTTCTTCGCCATCGGCATGATGAAGGACAGGGCGACCAAGCCGGGTCGCTGCTTCAAGGTTGCGATCCCCTTGACGTCTTCAGCCGCAGGCGAGGGGGTCGTCGAGACCAGCACGTTGCAGCCGGTGGCCTGGTGTGTGGCCTGCACGGCGGGCCCGTTGGGCGTCTTCAGCGCCTGACCGGTCCAGCCCTTCGGCAGGGTGACCTTGAAGTCAGCCGTCGCCACGGTGCTCGGCTTGGTGGGCTCTTGGTCTTGGGCGGAGGCCGAGGCGGCGAGGCCGAGGCAGAGCACGATCGAGACGAGCAGACGTGTCATGGAGTCCTCTGTGGGAGAGTGCATGCAGAGCATACCGGGCGAGTGGTTAGCTCCCGCGTTGGACCACGCTCGTGGCTTGCCGGACGACTCGCGCAAACACTTGCTGGGCGGTCGCCGCGCCGTCCGCGGCGCCCATTCGCGCCCACGATCCAAGCGCTGCGAGCTTGACGGTATCGTCAGCCCGACCCGCGCGCGCCGGGGAGGTTGCTCCGAGCCGGCGTCGCGCCCAACGCAGGGAAGCTGTCACCATGAGCCTCGAGGCCCAGCTCCAGGAGCGCAGCGAATCCAAGTGCGAGCTGTGCGCGAGCGCGAACGCGCTGGGCGTCTACGAGGTGCCCGCGAGTGAGGCGGCCGAGGGCGCGGACGCTTGCGCCTACCTCTGTGACCCTTGCCGCCAACAGCTCGACGAGCCCGAAGCCCTGGACGTCCACCACTGGCGCTGCCTGAACGAGAGCATGTGGAGCGAGACCCCCGCCGTGCAGGTGCTGGCGTGGCGGATGCTGAAGCGCCTGAGCGGCACGGAAGGCTGGGCACGAGAGCTCCTCGACATGCTCTACCTGGAGCCCGAGACGCAGTCCTGGGCAGAGGCCGGCGTGGCCGAGGAAGCCGAGGAGGCTGCCGTCCGCCACGTCGACAGCAACGGCAGCGAGCTCGCAGCAGGCGACACGGTCGTCCTGGTCAAGGACCTCAACGTGAAGGGGGGCGGGTTCACGGCCAAGCGCGGGACCGCGGTGCGCAACATCGCCCTCGTCTCCGACAACCCGAAGCACATCGAGGGTCGCGTCGAAGGCCAGCGGATCGTGATCCTCACCCAGTTCGTCAAGAAGCAGGGTTGATCGAGGCGCGGCGCGCTCCAGGGCTGCGCTTGCCCTGGTCCCCTCGCGCTGACAGCATGCCCGTGTGACGACCCCGACCTTCGCCAAGACCGCCGAGATCGCGCCCGACCAGCGGGTCGCCATGATCAGCGACATGCACGTCGGCGACGGCGGAGCGAGCGAGCCCTTCCGGCGCCAGGACGACGTGCTGCGCGCCTTCTTCGAGCACGTGGCGCGCGACTACGACGCGCTGGTGATCGCGGGCGACGGGTTCGACCTGGCCCAGGCCTGGAGCATGCGGCGGATCTACGAGCGCCACCGGCCGCTCCTCGACGACCTGCGCGACCTGTCCCGCGAGCTGCCCGTCTACTACCTGCGCGGCAACCACGACGAGTCCGCCAGCCAGCTGGCCGAGGTCCTCCCGCTCCGCTACAGCGAGAACCTGCGGATCGGCGAGCGGATCCTGGTCGAGCACGGCAACGTGTTCGACCCCAAGAACCAGCCCGGCGACCGGGCCGCGTTCTGGGCCAGCCGAACCCACGCCATGATCGAGAAGGCCCTCCGCTCGCCCGTGCGGATCCCGATGCGCAAGCACTACTGCTGGAGCACGCGCCTCGGCCACTGGGTGTTCTTCCGCTACGGGATGCTGCAGAAGCTGATGTCGCGGCTCTACGGCGCGCTGGGGCTCGAGGAGCGCGCCCGCGAGTGCCTGGCCTTCCTCGACTACTGGGGTCGCGGCGAGTGGGGCAACCTGAACGGGGTCCTCGACGCCGGCGAAGCGCTCTTGCGCGGCTCCGCCTACGACGTGCTGGTGTGCGGCCACACCCACCAGCCCGGCCAGGTCCGCCTGAGTTCGGGGACCTACGTCAACACCGGCTCGTGGACCTTCGGAGAGACGACCTACGTCGACTACGCGGGCGGCGAGTTCAACGTCCGCCGCTGGCCGGAGGCCGGCGCCCTGGCCGACGAGGAGTACCGCGGCGTGCTCGGGCCCCACAGCGACAAGTCCTTCTTCGAGTGGTGGGAGGCCTTCTACCTCGGCTGGCTGCGCTACGACGTCGAGGCCATGGACCGCGCCGCCCTGGGTGACCCCCTCAGGGAAGCGGGTGAGGACGCGCGATAGGAACGATCCCGCGGGATCACTTGTCTTCGGCCGCGGGGTAGAAGGATACGGAGTTCAAACCCCGAACTTTGCCCGCAGACGCGCTCGAACGTCTTCCCAAGCGACCGCCTGCACTTCACCCGACTCGATCCTGGCCAAGCGACGCTGGGCCTCTTCCGCCCACGCCTTGTCGACCTCTTCCGCGCACGCGTCCTCCGAGAGGCTTGCTATCAAGCTTCGCGCCAGGAAGGCACGGTCTCTAGCGGGGAGCTCAAGCGCCTGCTCGAGAAGGGCTCTAGCCTCTTCTGTCATGGCTTCACGGTAGCCAACCGTGTCCCGAGGTCGCCAGCACCGACAACCGTCACGACCTGTTCGACCCTCTAAGGCGCCCGCCCGAGCAGCTCCGCGATCGGGCGGCGGACGACGTCGCGCAGGGGTAGCCAGGCGGCGAAGAGGCCGACGCCGATGCAGAGCACGATCAGGCCCAGGGTCGGCAGGGTCGGCAGGGCGAAGGGGGTCGGGACCTCGGTCGCGAGCTCCTGGACCGAGACCAGCAGGTAGGCCAGGAGCACGCCGGCCGAGGCGCCGACGGCGCCGGAGGCCAAGAGCAGGGTCACGGCTTCACCCGCGAAGGCGCGGAAGATCTGGCGGTTGCGCATCCCGAGGGCGCGCAAGACGGCGACCTCCGTCCGGCGCTCGAGGACCGTCGCGTACATGCTCGCGATCAGGGCGAACACGGCCACGATCGAGGCGAAGAGCAGGGTCAGCGTCAGGCCGGCCTCCGAGATCACGCGGAAGGTCGCCAGCTGCTCGAGGGCCCGCGCCAGGGAGCGGACGCGGACGCGCACGTCGGGGTCGCCGGCGAAGCGGTCGCGGATCCGACGGGCCACGCGCCTGGGCTGGGCGCCATCGGCCACGCGCACGAAGGTCTCGCTGCGCCAGTTGGTCACCGCCTGCTCGCCGTGCTCCTCGACGTCGGCGAACATCAGGCTCTGGAACTCGGCCTGGCTGATCAGGACCCCCGACTCGTGGGCGAAGGAGGGGTGAATCCGAAACTCCGGGATCCCCGGGAAGCGGCGCACCACGCCGATCACCTCGAAGGTGCGCGAGCGACGGCGCTGGCCGACCTGGGCGTGGATCCGCACGTGCTGGCCGCGCGAGATCTCGAGCCGGCTGGCGGCGGCCTGACAGATCCAGGCCTTGCCGACCTCGTCGCTGGGGCGCGAGGCCGCCAGCGCCGCGAACCCGCTCAGCTCGCCCTCGGCCAGCGAGACCAGCTCGCGCTTGACCGCGTCGAGGAGGCGGGGGTCCGCGCCGTAGACCTCGACGTCCACGTCCCGCAGCCGGATCAGGTCGCTCATCTCGACGTCGGTGCGCAGGTCGCGCAGGCTCTCGCCGAAGTGGCGCGAGTAGCTCGCCCGGCTGGCGGCGGCCACGCCCTCGACCTCCTCCAGGGTCTGGGTGAAGGTCGCGGGGTCCTCACCCTCGGCCCAGGCCTTGAGGTCGCTGCCCGTGCTGTAGACGATCGCCGTCTCGGCCAGGGTCGCGACCGTGGTCGCCACGCTGGCGAGGAACATCACCAGCGAGATCGAGAGCGCGAAGATCAGCGCCGTCGTCGTGTTGCGGCGCCGATAGCGCGCCAGGTTGCGCACCGCGAACAGGTGGGTCGTGCCCAGCCAGGGTTTCAGCAGCCAGGCGATCCCGCGCTCGAGGATCGGCTGCGTGCCCAGGGCCGCCAGCACGAAGCCCGCGAGCATCATCACCAGCAGCGCCGTCGAGCCCCAGGCCAGGAGCCCTGGGTCGCGCTGGATCGCGACCAGCGTGATCGTGTAGTAGACGACCAGCCCCAGGCCGAAGAGCGAGGCGCCGACGAGGGTCAGGCGCAGGTCGAAGCCGCGCTCGGTCGAGCGGGCCTCGCTGGCGGTCACCAGGCGCGCCGGCCGCAGGGCCTCCACGATCGTGGGCTCGGTCGCGCGCCGCGCGGGGCGCACGCCCGCGAAGAGCCCGACCAGCACGCCGGCCAGGACCGTGAGCCCGATCGTGGCCGGGTCGATCACCGGCGCGAGGGTCAGCGTCCAGCCCTGGCCCAGGAGGTAGTGGTTGAAGCCAGCCAGCACGATCCGGAACAGCGCCAGGCCGCCCAGGACGCCGACCAGGAGCGCCAGTCCGGTCATGAGCAGGGTCTCGACCACGACCAGGCTGAAGATGTGCCGGCGATAGGCGCCCAGGGTGCGCAGGATCGCCGACTCGGTCACGCGCTCCTCGACGTTGACGCTGATCAGCGAGTCGATCAGGAGCGCGCTGATCGCGAGCGAGAGCAGGCCGACCAGCCAGAAGATCCCCCGCAAGAGCGAGGTCTGCGACTCGAAGCGGACCAGCGCCTGCGCCTTGGGCAGGAACACCCGGAAGCCGTGGCCCAGCTCGCGCTGGACCTCTTCGCCGGCGCTGCGCAGGCGGCCGATCGTGCCCGAGACGTCCTGGGCGTCGTAGATCGAGCTCCGCCCCGCGAAGGAGAGCGCCACGTTGGTCGTGATGTCGATCGTGTCGCGCCGCTTCTTCCAGGCGGCGAAGAGCTGCTGGCCGTGCTCGCGATGGAACTCGACGACCGTCACGCCCTCCTTGGCCAGGCGCTCGCGGTCGTAGCCCAGCTCCGCCCCCAGCTCGGCGTAGAGCGCGCGCAGGAGCTGGCGGGCGCGGTCGCTGCGCAGGGCGGCCTCGGGCGAGAGCGAGAGCAGGGTCAGGCCCGCGTCGACCACTCCGCGGAGCAGCTCGCTGGCGACCTCGCGCCGGACCGCGATCCAGGCGCGGAAGTCCCCCGCCAGGAACACGCCGCGCTGCTGGACGACCTCGCGCACCTTCAGCTCGCGCTGCCCGCCCTCGAGGCGGACCCGGACCCGCTCGCCGGCGCCGACCTTCAGCCGCTCGGCCAGGGTCTGGCTGAGCAGGCACTCGTCCGGGCCGAGGTCGCTGACGTCGACTTCGCGCGCGCGCCCTCCCTCGTCGGCCTGGAGGAAGCTGCCGAAGGCCTGGGCGCCGGCCTGGCGCTCACGGGCCAGGTCGAGGCCCATCAGCGTCACGCCCGAGCGCCAGCGGGCCCAGCGGTGGGCGGCGCCGATCGTGCCCTCGCCCTGCTCGTCTTGCTGCTGCCCCACCTTCTCGACGCGGGCCGGCCACTGAACCCGCGGGGCGGCGGCCGCCACGGCCTCGAGGGCCTCCAGTCGCTCGGCCAGCGCTCGCCCGTCGTACCAGGGGACGTCGCGCTCGTCCTGGTCGGCGACCACCTGGGCGTCGGCCTGGCCGGCCCCGATCGTGAGCACGTCCAGGTAGCTGCCCGCGAAGGTGTCGAGGCCGACGTTGGCCACCGTCAGCAGCCCGACCGAGACGGCCAGGCCCAGCACGCCCAGCGACCAGCGCAGGCGGCGACGGGCGGCGTGGCGCCAGATCAGCGGGAGGGGGTTGAACACGCGCGGGCCCTCAGCGGTTGACCGTGGGGAGCTCGCCCTCGCCGGCCCCCGGCGCGCTGGCGAAGCTGCCGTCCTCGCCGCGGGCCTCTTCGTGCAGGATCTTGCCGTCCAGCATGTGGACGACCCGGCTCGCGGCCCGGGCGACCTTCACGTCGTGGGTGACCATCACCAGGGTCGCCCCGCGCTCGCCGTTGAGCTCGCTCAGCAGGTCCAGGGTCTGACGCGTCGAGGCCTGGTCCAGGTCGCCCGTCGGCTCGTCGAGGAGGACCAGCGCCGGGTCGTTGGCCAGGGCGCGCGCGATCGCGACGCGCTGCTGCTGGCCGCCCGAGAGCTCGCTGGGGAGGTGCCCCGCCCGCTGGCCGATCCCGACCTGCTCGAGCAAGGCCTGGGCCCGCTCCTGGGCCTCGCGCGTCGAGCGCCCCGCCAGCTGCATCGGGACCGCCACGTTCTCGAGCGCCGTCAGCATCGGGACCAGGCTGTAGAACTGAAACACGAAGCCCAGCCGGTCGCGGCGCAGGTCCGCCTGCTGGTTCTCGCTCAGCTGGGCGGCGTCGACCCCGTCGATCAGGACCGTCCCCGCCGTGGGCCGGTCGAGCAGACCCAGCAGGCCGAGCAAGGTCGTCTTGCCGCAGCCCGAGGGGCCCATGATCGCGACCCACTCGCCCGAGGCGACCGAGAGGTCCACCCCGCGCAGGGCGGGGACGGCGTTGGTCCCCAGCAGGAAGGTCTTCTCGAGGCCGACTGCCTGCACGACGGGGGAGGCGGCGGAGGGCGCGGCGGCCGACTCGCTGGGGGCTGGAGCTGTCACGGGCTGGATCCTAGGGCGCGGCCGAGGCGCGACAACCCGCAGGCCGGCGGGCTGGGCGTCAGGGTGTTCGTTGGGAGGCTGACAGGTCCACCGCCGACCCGACACCGCTCCCACCGCGCTTCTGGATTTGCAAGCGGAGCGAGATCTGCATTAGCGCTGCTTATGAGCAGCACCTTCCCGCTGGCCCTCGATCTGTGGGCCAAGGCCAATCCTTCCTTGTTCGGCACCCTGGCCGTCGCGGGCCTCGCCGCCTGCGCCCTGGGAGCCACCTGGTGGCTCCTGAGCCAGGCCGAAGACGAGGAGGACCGCCCCCGCGGAGGGCTCCTCCAGGCAGAGCGCGCCGCGATCGAGCGCGCGCGCGCTCGCCTGGACGCCGCGCTCCAGGCGGGGGATCGCACCCTCCAAGCGGCACTCGAGCCGCTGCTCCGGGGGCCCCTTGCTGACCTCGACCAGAGGGTCGCCTCGCTCTGCGCCGCGGCCGCTCGCGTCCGCCCCGCGCTCGACCCGGCCCGCCAAGCCGAGCGGGCCGAGCTGAGCGCGGCCCTCGAGCGCGAGCAGGACCCGCGCGCCCGGGCCCTGCTCGCTGCGACCCTCGCGGACCTGGAGCGCGCCGAGCGCGCCGGTGCCTCGATCGAGAGCAAGTCCCGCCTGGCCCGACTCGAGCTGGCCCGGCTGCGGGTGCTCCTCGAGTCGCTCCCGGCCCGGATCGAGGAGCTCTCGCTCCGTCCCCTTCACCACGACCCCGACGGCGCCGCCGAGATCGCGTCCCAGCTCGAGCAAGCCGTCTCTGACACCGAGCAGGTCCTGAGCGACCTGCTCCCCACCCCCGGAGGCCCCTCATGATCCCACTCGCCCAGCACGACCACGACGCTCCCGCTGCCTCCGCGACCGCGACCCTCGAGCCGCCCCCGCCCCCCTCGGCGGCCGTCGACCTGCCGCCCCTCGCGCCCCCGCCGCTCAAGAACACGACCGCGCACCTGCTCAGGAGGGTGCTCCAGGACCGACCGGCCTTGATCAGCGACATCGTCGCCGGCAAGGAGCTCGACCTGCGCAAGGTCGTCCTGATCTCGCTCGGCCTCTCGGCCCTGGGCGGGCTCGCGATCGGCTCGGCGACCAGCGCCGCCCAGGCCGCCGCCGCCGCGGTCAAGGTCCCCGTGATCTTCAGCCTCTCGCTGATCACCTGCTTCCCGGCCTTCTTCATCTTCGGCCTGCTCCAGGGCTCCAAGCTGCAGCTCAAGACCGGCCTCCGCCTCTTCGCGGCCGGCATGGGCATGCGCGGGGCCGTCCTGGCCGGACTTGCCCCCTTGCTCCTCTTCTTCTCCAGCGTCGGCACCCCCTACGCGGGGCTCCTGATCGGCGCCCTCTGCGCCTTCGGGCTGGCCGAGTTCGGCTTCCTGTCCGTGATCGAGAAGGGCGTGCGAACCCTGCGCGACGAGCAAGGTGACGCCTTCAAGCCCTGGCTGGTGCGCGCCTGGACCATGGTCTACCTGGGAGTGACCAGCCAGCTGGCCTGGTCCATGCGCCCTTTGATCCGCCACCCGAGCGTGACCGAGTTCCAGCTCTTCGGCGGCGCGGGCCAGAACGAGAACATGTTCTTCTACTTCGTCGAGCAGGCGACGCGCTTGTTCGGCGCTTGAGCCGGGCTCAGCTGCGGTAGGTCAGCGCCATCTTGTAGAGGAGCCAGCCGAAGTAGCCCGCGCCTGCGAGCCCGGCGAGCGCGAGCACGAGCCGAAACAAGGAAGCGAGCGCGCCCCGCTTCGCCTTGGGCGCTCGGGGGCGGCGCGGGACCTCGGGCGGCGCCTCGGTGAACCCGGTCAGGGTGATCTGGCTGCCCGAGATGTCGGCGCCCTCCGAGCGCCGCAGGCGACCGACCTCGGTGAACTCCCCCAGCTCGACCGCCCCGCCCGCGCGCTGGAACACGGCCGCCAGGGCGTCCTCCAGGCTGGGGAAGGGGTCGAGCTCGAGCTCCTCGTCGAAGGCGTCGCCCATGGACGAGACCTGCACCTGGCCGTCCTCGATTCTGGAGAGGTAGGCCAGCTGCGCGCCCGCGTCGTCGGCGACCATGTAGCTCTCGGGGAGGGTCGTGTCGCACAAGAAGCCCAACGGCCCCTGCGGTCCGCTCACCAGCCGCCCCAGCGCGGGCAGGCGCTCCGAGTCCTTCCGCTGGCGGGACCTGGCCTCCTCCGCGGCGCGATTGCGCGCCTCGGCCAGCGCCTTGGCCCGGGCCCGCTCTTCGGCGGCGGCCTGTCGCGCGGCCTCACGCTTCTGCTCGAGCTCCTCCTTGGAGCTGCGCCAGTTCGGGACCTGGGGGTCGAGGCGGAGCGGATCCTCGACCTCGAGCGCCCCGCACACCACCTCGTGCAAGGTCGCCGCGCGCCAGCAGGGCAGCGAGCCCTTGCTGACGGACTTGGCGTGGACCGCGAAGCCCTCGGCGTCGACCGCAGCGACCACGCGGCGCTTGCCCGCCGCATCGAACACGGACCAGGTCCGCCGCGACTTGCCGTGGGGAACCACGAAGCCGACGAGGGTCTGTTCCTGGAACAGGCAAGAGCCCGCCTCGGCGGTCAGGAAGGGACGCAGCGAGCGGTCGGCGTCGCTCTCCTCGTTGAAGCGCACCCCGAGGGTCGTGCGCCTGCCCTTGGGCTCGGTCCACATCACCTCGCCATGGAGCTGGATCGAGCTCGGCAGCTGGGGATGGGCCAGCTCGACCTTGAGCTGATCCCCCCGTCCTGGCACCTGCCCGGGCGACTCCAGCTCGAGGCACGCGCCCATGGTCGAGAGGTTGCGGAGGGTCACTCCCCCGCCCAGCTCGGGCAGCGCCGCCAAGGTCGCGGAGGTGGGCAGACGTGGGTTCGCCCCCCGACGCGGGCGCTCCCTGCCGCTCTCCTCCCCCGATTCGACGCTCACAGGAGCTTTGTATCACCCCCACGCGAGGCGGACAGCCCACCAGGGTCCCTCAGCTACGTTGCTCCAGCCGTGACCCCACGACCTCGAAGCGGGTCGAGCGGATCACCCGCCCCGCGGGGCTGTGGATCGTCCACTCCAGGTCGATTCGCTCCACGTCGCGGATGGCGACCTCGCCCGGGAGCTCGAAGCGGAGCCCCGTGCGCAGGGTCCGCCCCGGGCGCACGCTCCGCT
The DNA here is from genome assembly GCA_937911525.1 of uncultured bacterium. Taxonomy (GTDB): domain Bacteria; phylum Planctomycetota; class J058; order J058; family J058; genus NORP233. The sequence continues at coordinate 19,723 of CALDQK010000773.1, read as the reverse complement.
CGCCGGCGGTGTCGGGGGTCGGCTCTCGCCGCAGCCGCTCGCCGGCGTGGGTGTAGACGACCAGCGCCAGGTCCGTGAGGGTCAGCCCCTCCGCGTCGTGGTTGTCGACGCGCACGTAGAGCCGGACGCGCGTCGGCTCCGCGCCGGTCACGTCGCTCGTGATCCCGCCCGACCACACCTTGATCGTGCCCAAGCTGCGCCCCGGGACCTCGAGCGCCTGCGCCGCGCCCTCTTCGCCGCTGGCCTCGAGGTCGCGCGTCACGGTGCAGCCGAGGGAGCAGGCGAGCGCGAGGACCAGGGTCAGCCGGAGGAGGAGCATCACCCTCTCACGATAGGCAGCGCGAACGCGATTGAACAGCAGAAGGGGCGACGCCCGCCATCGCGCGAGCTCGGCGGCGAAACCCGGGCGAGGACCTTGACGAGTTCACTTAGCAGTGCCATCACTGTCGCATGAAGAGATCCATTGCCCTACTGACGCTGGCAGCCCTCTTTTTCCAGGGCTGCGAGCCAGATTCCGACGTTGGAGTAGGAGTCGAGGATCCCCTCGGGTCGACTGAGGTTGGGACAGACGGGGTCAAGCGGACATTCCGCACGCCGGGTCCTGTGTATGTCTATCAAACGACGACCATCAAGCCAAAGAAGGATAGGTCGACCGATACCTCTACTACTTCTCCAGGTCGCCAGAGGACGCTCCGCCATAGGGTCGTTCAGCGTCAACCTGCGAGCACGAGCGTCCAGCAGGCCCGACAGCCAGCTGCGGTTAGACCCTCGCCAAGGCCGCAAGTTGACGCTCCGAGTGGACCATCTCAGAGCGAGCTCCGAGAGATTCAGGCTCAACGAAGGGCACTCGAGAGGGAGCGACTTGCGCTCGCCATGGAACGCGAGCGCCGTGAGAGACAGAGAGAAGAGGCGCTGGAATGGCGGCAGCGCCAGGAGGCACTAGCGATCGAGGCCGAGCGTCGAAGACTGCAGGCTGAGCAGCGCGCGTTGGCAAGAGAGTTGGAGGGACTTGGATCTTCTTCTTCCAGTGGTGCAGCCACGGCGAGGTCCAGGCGTGCCCTCGACTCCTTTGAGGCGCGTCACCGAAGATGAGGAAGTGCCTCATTGTCGCGGTCCTCCTGATCGCTAGTGTCGGCTGTTCCTTTCATGGCAGCTACCTCCTTCCGCGCTACAGGGACTTTGTGCATAAGTGCCCCGGCGACGTTCGGCACAGCATGGTCTGGTTTAAGGGCTCTCCGCCAGCGACGGAGGACTGTCATATCGATCGGGCGATGGCGATCGGGGGAGCATTGCTTGGAGTCGGGCTGATTCCTCTGGCCTTCGACCTGGTGTTCCTTCCTGCCGACGTGCTTGTAATGCTCGTAAACAGGGCGCTTGGCCCTGAGCCGGGGACTCCAGGGCCTGGGACCTTCCAGCCGAACTATGCACCCGAGGCGGTGATTGAGGGTAGTCAGCAGATTCACGGCAGCCTTCCCAGTCATCACCCTTCCAGGCCGGCGTTCGATCGATTCGAGCGGTCTATCATCAGGCATGGTGTCCCAGCCGACGCGAGAGCTGCTCTGGAGCGGCGCGAGGCCGAGGAGAGACGACTGGAGCAGGCTCGAGTAGAGCAGGAGCGTCAGGAGCTGAGGCGACGGGCAGCCGAGTTGCAGAGGCGGCAGCGGGAGCTGGATCGCCGGCAGCGTGAACTGAATCGAGCGCGCGCTGGATCCAGGGGTTGGAACTGAAGCTTCAGAAGCCGTGAGGTTCGTAGGCTCTGGAGTCGGGTCCGTCTCCTTACGTTGGATTCCGTTAGGAGGGGCGATCATCGACAGGGAGGTGGGAATAGACTCGGCCCATGAACCGACCCCGCTTCGAGATCCTCGACCACGTGGCGACCCCCTGGGGGACGCTCTATCTACGCCGCCGCGAGCTCCTCGGTCGCCCCGGCACGATCGTGACCGAGGTCATGGTCGAGCACGACCTCCTGATGAGCAGCCTCAACACGCGCTCGGAGGAGGAGCTCGCCACGCGCGCCATCGCCTGGCGCGGCGGAGACCAGCCGCTCCGCGTGCTGGTCGGCGGCCTGGGGCTGGGTTACACGGCGCACGCCGCGCTCGCGGATCCGCGCGTGAGCGAGGTCCTGGTGATCGAGCAGGAGGACGCCGTCCTGCGCTGGACTCAGGAGGGGCTCACGCCGCTCGGCGCTGAGCTCTCCGCCGAGCCGCGCCTGCGCGCCGAGAAGGGCGACGTCTACGCGCGCCTGCTCGGCCCCGCCGAGGAGACCTGGGACCTGATCCTGATCGACGTCGACCACACGCCCACCGAGCGCCTGGCCGAGTCGAGCGCGCCCTTCTACACGGTCGAGGGCCTGCGCACGGTCGCCGAGCACCTCGCCCCCGAGGGGGTGCTCGCGGTGTGGTCCGCAGGCGACGACGACGCCTTCGCGGCGACCCTGGCCGAGGCCTTCCCTCGGAGCGAGCGGGAGCGGGTGCGCTGGGTCAACGAGCTCCTCGACGACGGCGAAGAGATCGAGGACGTCGTGTTCCTCGCCGCTCGCCCCCCCGGCTGAGCTCGCGAGCGGTGATCCGACGCGCGAAGCGCGCGCCAGGTCGAGTAAACCCTTGCACTCGCTGACTCGAATTGCTATACTTAGCTCATTCGGCGCACGCTCCGGCGTGTTGAAGGGCTTCGCGCTCTTCCCGAACGCCTCGATGCCCCCTCCCGTCGTCCTGTCTGACGATCCTGTCTGACGAGATTCGCCCCAATGCACTAGCTGGTGGCGTCTCTCGGCTGTTTTGACGCAGAGGACCAGGGAGGCGCGCGAGGCCCGTGCATGGCTGCCAGCGCCCCTCGTCGGCGCCGGCTCGCTCGGCCCTTGGCGCCCTGAGTAGGGTCCCGAGGCCCGATTGCACAACCATATTGGACAGATACCCGCAGGCTGCCGGCCTCGGACCACCCCTCTGCTGGGAGGACTCCCACGCTCGTACCCGCCCGTTCGCACTCGCACCCGACCCCTCGAGGAGGCCCCATGTATTCCCCCCCTACCCCGCCCCTGCGACCCGCCGCCCCGCCCGCTCCCCGCCCTGCGCTGCCCCACAGCACGACCTACTCCGCGGAGAGCTTCGACGACCAGGTGGCGTGGTTCCTCGACCGCTACTCCGGCGGCTTCCAGGCGCCGCTCTGGGAGGGAGACATGCGCGGCGTAGGCGCCAAGTCGCGCCTGAAGCGGCACCGCGACGCCGCGGTCGAGCAGGCCCAGAAGCTGCTCTCGGAGGACCGGCTGCGCTTCCAGCTGACCCTCGGCAACACCGAGCAGATCGTGACGGACCTGAGCACCGTCCTCTCGAAGACGACGCTCGTGCCCATCGGCCAGGTCAAGCAGCTCGATCGCCTCGACGTGCAGCAGCGAGCGGCGCTCGCCAGGGCGCTGGTCGAGCACCTCTACCCGCGCGAGAGCGAGGGCTCCTTCGCGGGCCTGATCAAGGCGCTCTCTCCGGCGCTCTCCAACCTGCGCGGGAGCTGGGCCTTCGTCACGGCGCTGCGCGGGCTGGTGTTCCCCAAGGAGCACGCCTGCGTTCAGCCGGGCAAGTTCGCGCTCCAGGCGCGGATCATGCACCGCGAGCTGCCCGACGCCGGCAAGCCGAGCGAGCGCGACTATCACGCCTACCGCGCCCTGGCGCGCGAGGTCGAGCGCGAGCTGCGCCAGCGCGGCCTCGCCCCGCGGGACCTGCTCGACGTGCTCGACTTCATGCGCACGACCCTCTCGCCCCGGGCGCGCGCGACCCTGGCCGGCGCCGCCGGCCGTCGCCGGATGCGCCTCGGCGGCGACCTGAACGCGCGAGGTGTCGCTTGAGCAGACAGCAACGGGACCTCGGCAGCGAGGTCGGCGTCGTCTATCGACGCGGCGAGAAGCTCTTCCTCTGCCTCGGGATGGGGGAGCTGCTCCACGGGCGCGACGGCGACCTGAGCACGGTCCACGTGCGCGAAGGCGACGTGCTGGCCAAGCGCGCCAGCGTGGGCGACCTCTGCGAGCAGTGGGGCGTCGAGCCGAGGGAGGTCGACGACTTCGTCCGCCCCTACCTCGTCCGCCCTGAGCCCTCCCGAAAGCGCACCAGTCGCCGGCGGACCAGCGCCGAGCGGGAGCACGTATGGGAGCAGCTGCGCCTGCAGCGGATCCGCACTGGATAGCGAGCGCTACTCGCTCGAGCCGAACACCAGCTCGCCCGCGTAGAGGTGGGTCCGACCGACCTGGCCGGCCAGCCAGGGCAGGTCGGGCCCCTCGCGCGGGCTGCTGTAGTTGACCAGCCACCAGCGGTTCTCCCCGAGCCGGACCGCGCCCGCGAAGGCCGTGTCTCCCCGAGAGGGCAGGTCGAAGAGCGGCGTCGGCGCCCGCCGCTCGAGGTCGAGCCGGTAGAGGCAGGTCCGCTTGCGGGTGAGCGAGTAGCGCGCCAGCGACCAGGCGCGCCGCAGCGCCGCGGGGGCGGCGTCCGGGCCGCGATAGAAGGCCCCCGCCACGTTGCGCCGCGCGACCGCGTAGACCTCGCCGCCCTGCTGGAGCAGGAGCGGCGAGTCGTACTTGTGCCGGCTGTAGGTCTGCTCCCAGGTGCCCAGGGCCGCGGGCTTCGCGGTGCACACCAGCGAGCCCTGCACCTCGAGCCGGACCAGGGCCACCAGCCCGCCCTGCTCGTCGAACACGAAGTCGCACTCCGACGCGCCGACCCGCGAGACTTGGGGCTCTGGCGTGATCGGCTCCCACGTGAGGCCGTCGCTCGAGACCAGCAGCCGGACCTCGCCGGGCCGATCGCTGGTCGTGTAGAGCCCCTCACCGCGGTAGACGCTCATGTAGGCCTGGCCCTCGTGCTCGCGCACGCGCCACACCACGTAGCCCGGGCGGAAGATCGCGCGCGGCTCGCTCCAGTCGCCGGGGCCGCGGCGCTCGCTCACGTAGATCGAGCGCGGCTCGAAGGCCAGGGGATCGGTCCCGGCTTTGAAGAAGTAGAAGAGCAGGCGCCCAGCGAACGAGAAGAAGCGCGGCTCGCGCAGGTCCCCGCCGGGGAGGTCGAAGGTGCGCTCGAGCTCCCAGCTGACCCGGTCGGCGCTGCTGAGCACGAACACCTGCGTCTGGTCGGAGGCGAAGTGGTGCGGGCCGCTGCGGACCGAGAGGTAGGTCCGGCCCTCGTGGAGGACGGCGTCGCAGTTGTTGTTGGCCGCCTGGAGGGGCAGGTCGGCGGGGATCCCCTCGCCGGGCAGGAGCTGCTGCCAGCCGACCAGCTCGATCCCTCGCGCGGCCTGCTCGTCGAAGGCAACGGGGTCCTCGCTGCGGGCCAGGTAGAGCAGGAGCAGCAGCAGGGAGATCACCCCCGCCAGCGCGAGCGCGCCGAGCCGCTTGAGGCGACGGCGCCAGCGCGAAGCCGGCTTGGATTGGGCCGCGGAGGCGTCTTGGTTCACCCGCTGAGCGTAGCAAGCTCCGACGCGGGCTCTGGCGCCGCGAGCGGGGGCGCCGCGCTGAGGCGAGCGTAGACGAAGGGCACGGTGAGCTGAGCCAGGTAGCCCTCGGGCCAGGTGACCCCCTCGACGCCATAGGCCGCGGGCCGCGCGCCGGCGAGCCGGGTGCCGAACACCCAATCCCACACGATCAGGTTGTTGCCGAAGTTGGTGTTGCTCTCCTCGAGGACGACCGAGTGGTGGGTGCGATGGAGATCCGGCGTCGCGAACACGCCGTTGAGCCACTCGGTGGCGAGGTCCGCGTTGCAGTGCTGGAGCAGCCCGACCACGGCCGTCAGCAGCGAGAAGCCCGCGATCACCTCGGGCCCCGCGCCGAGCAGCACGACCGGAGCCATCTGGGAGAAGTGGACGAGGGCCGCGTTGAAGGGATGCGTCCGCGCCGAGGCGACGATGTAGAGGTGCGGCGGGCTGTGGTGCAGCGCGTGGATCCGCCACAGGGCCTCGTAGCGGTGCATGAGCCGGTGCGCGGTGTAGGCGCCCAGCTCGCCGATCACCGCGGCCAGCGCCAGCTGGACGGGCCAGGGCCAGGCGCTCGGCCAGAGGCCGAAGCCCAGGCGCTGCGCGAGGAGGGCGCCGAGGGCAGCCAGACCGCCGAAGCTGAGCGCGCGGACCAGCATGCTCACGCCGCTCCCGCTGAGCAGGACGTGCAGCAGGTCGGTCCGCAGGGTGCGCCAGCTGACCTCTCCCTCGCGGTCGGGGAGGAGCAGCTCCAGCAGCGCGACCGCGAGCGCGCTGGCGAGGGCCAGCGCGCTGGTCAGGGCGCCCAGGGGCGCCTCGCTGAAGCGCGCGCCGACCCACAGGACGCCGAGGCTCCCGAACACCAGCAGGGGGTAGGCGGCGTAGCGGAGGAGGGTTCGCAGGCTGGCGCTCATGAGGTCGCTCCCAGGCCCGCGATCAGGCTGCGGGCCACGAACACGAGGTGGTCTTCGACGGCGGCCTCGAGGGCGCTCGAGTCTTCGGTCTCGCGCCCCAGGGCGAGCGCCAGCTCGGCGCCGTCGGTCAGCGCGTAGCGCACGACGAGGTAGCTGACGCTGCGCAAGGTCAGCCGCAGGGGCTCGAGCGGCGCGCCCGTCAAGGCGCTCAGCAGCTCGGCCCCTTCGCTCAGGCCGGGGATGAGCAGCCCCGCCTGGCGGGCCGGGTCGATGCTCCCCGAGTCGATCGCGGCCCGGGTCGTCAGCCGCACGCCCGCGCGGTGCTCGAGCGCGAAGCGGTAGCAGCGGCGCACGGCCGCTTCGATCAGCTCAGGGAGCGCGGAGCCGCTGGCCGGGAGCGTCGCGAGCTCGGCCCGCAGGCCCGCGAAGGCTTGGTCCATGGCCGCGACGCAGGCGTCGTGCAGGCCCTGCTTCGAGCCGAAGTGGTAGTGCACGGTCGCCAGGCTGACTCCGGCCTCCCGGGCGACCTCTCGGGAGGAGGCCTTGGCGCCCTCGTCGCCGAAGCGTCGGGTCGCGATCGCGAGGATCCGCGCTCGTGTCTGGTCGGGGTTTGCGTTCACGGGTCGCGCCATGGCCGGAAGGATAGCAAACTTATCTAGCGAACGGTAAGTTTTCTTCAGGCCTCTCGAAGGGAAGCACTTGGGGCGATCGCTGGCGCAACCTTTCCGACAGCAATGTCCCCAGCTCTGGGTGCAGCGAATTGCACCCCGGGCGCAGATCCTTGCACCCCATGAGCGCCTCCCCTCGACCCCGACCCCCGACCCGACTCGCGCTAGGCGCGGCGCGGCCCTTGCTGCGGGGACGCTTCGTGAAGCGTGGCAGTCTGACGAGGAGCTTCCTGGCAGCCGGGGCGCTGGGCGGCGTCGTGTTGGCCCTCGTCTTGGCGCTCTTGACCGGACACGAGGCTCACAGCGAGCTCTTCGAGGAGCGCGAGCGCGTGCTGCTCCTCGTCGAGCGAGAGCTGGCCAGGCGCGGCGCAGACGCGGCCTCGCTCTCGCAGCACCTGCCGGGGCTGCGGGCGGCCTTTGGGCTGGAGTCGCTGGTCGTCTTCGACCAGGAGGGGCGGACCCTGGGCCAGGATCCGCCCAGGAGCGCGCCAGCCCATGTCCAGGCTCGCGCCGCCATCGCGGGCGCCTCCGGGCCGGGGGAAGAGCACCTGATCGGCGGCCTCGACCCGCCTCGCTACTCCGAGCTCTTCGGGGTCGGCCAAGCGCGGGAGGGCGAGCTGCTGCGCACGACGGTCCCTCTGCGCCTCGTCGGGCGCCCGAGCGCGTTCCTGATGGGATCCCAACGCGTCGACGACCTCTTACCTGAGGCCATCGGCGCCGGCGCGGAGGTGGCCCTCTACGCGCTCCTGGGAGTGGGGCTCCTGCTCGGCACGCTCACGCTCTGGGTGCGCGCGGCCGAGCGGATCATCGCCCAGCGGACCGATGCGCTGACGCGTCAAGGCGACGAGCTGGCGCTGGCCAACGCGCAGCTGAGCCAGCTGGCGCAGAACCTGGAGGTCCTCGTCGACGACCGGACGCGCCGGCTGCTCCAGGCCGAGACTCTGGCTCGCCTGGGTCGCCTCAGCGCCGGGGTCGCGCACGAGATCAACAACCCGCTCGCGGCGATCTCGACCTCGGCCGAGATGCTGCTGCGCGACCTCGACGATCCGGCGCTCTCCCCCGAAGACCCCGAGCTGCAAGCGGCCCTGCGCGAGTATCTGGCCCTGATCCGGGACGAGGCCTTCCGGGTGGAGGGGATCGCGCGGGACCTGCTCGACTTCAGCCGGAGCAGCACGAAGCGCCGCGTGGAGACCGGGCCGCTGGACGCGCGCGCGCTGCTCGCTGGCACCGAGCGGCTCCTGCGTCATCGCGCCAACCAGGAGGGCAAGTCCCTCGAGCTGGTCGGACCCGAGCAGCTCGAGGTGCTCGGGGACTCCGACACGCTCCGCCAGCTGACGCTCAACTTGACCTTGAACGCGCTGCAGGCGACTCCCCCAGGGGGGCGAATCCGCTGGCGCCTCGAGCGCGTCGGCAGCGAGCGAGTCGCGCTCAGCTGCGAGGACGAGGGCCCAGGCTTCTCCCCCGAGGCGCTCGAGCACGCCCTCGACCCCTTCTACACGGAGCAGGAGGTCGGCCGGGGCACGGGCCTGGGGCTCTCGATCGTGTACGGGATCGTGCAAGAACACGGGGGCGCGCTGCGCCTCGAGAACCGCGCGGAGGGCGGCGCGCGCGTGATCGTGGAGCTGCCCGCGCCGAGCCAGCACGGCTGTGAGGAGGTGGCCGCGTGAAGGCTCGCTTGCTGATCGTCGACGACGAGGCGCCGCTGCGGCGCGCCCTCGCGCGCAGTCTGCGCCGGGAGGGCTATGAGGTCAACGAGGCCGAGGACGGTGAGCGCGCGCTGCTCCTGCTGGAGCAAGGCGAATACGAGGTCGTGCTCCTCGACCTGCGCATGCCGGGGCGCCCGGGGCTCGAGGTCCTGCGCGAGATCAAGCAACGCTGGCCGCTGACCGAAGTGATCGTGCTCACCGGACACGGCTCGATCGACGCCGCCATCGAGGCGATCAAGCAAGGGGCCTGCGACTTCCAGCAGAAGCCCTTCCGCCTCGAGGTGGTCGAGGCTGCCCTCGAGCAGGCGCTGCGCTCACGTCGCCTGGCGCAGCGCACGCAGGCCTTCGCCGAGCCCGAGCTGCGGGGAATGGAGTGGGGCAGCAGCAGCGCCATGCGAGCCGTCCAGCGGGACCTCGAGCGGGTGGCTCCGACCCCGGTCAGCGTGTTGATCCTGGGGGAGAGCGGGGTCGGCAAGGAGCTCCTCGCCCGCGAGCTACATCAGCGGAGCGCGCGCGCTGGGGGACCCTTCGTCCCGATCAACTGCGCCGCGATCCCCAGCAACCTGGCCGAGAGCATCCTGTTCGGGCACGAGCGCGGGGCCTTCAGCGGCGCCACTCGGCGCAAGCTGGGCCTGGCCGAGGTCGCCCACGGCGGGACCCTCTTCCTCGACGAGCTCGGCGAGCTGCCCTACGAGTGCCAGACCAAGCTGCTCCGCTTCCTGCAGTTCGGCGAAGTGCTCCGGGTCGGCGCCACCGAGCCCGCCCGCGTCGACGCGCGCATCGTGGCCGCGACCAACCGCGACATCGATGCCGCCGTCGCCGAGGGGGACTTCCGCGACGACCTCCTGCACCGCGTGGACACGGTCCGGCTGACCTTGCCCCCGCTGCGCGAGCGTCCAGGCGACATCGAGCGGCTGGTGCGACGCTTCCTGCTCGAGCTGGCCCCCGGGCGCGAGGTGTCCTGCGAGCCCGCGGCGCTGGAGCTCCTGAGCGCTCACCTCTGGCCTGGCAACGTGCGCGAGCTGCGCAAGGTGATCCAGCGGCTGCTGATCCTCGGCGAGGGCGACCAGATCCGCGCGGCGGAGGTGCGACGACACCTGAAGCCACCGAGCGCGACAACGTCGAACCCGCGTTCGCGAGGGGTGCGCAGCCTCAAGGACGCCGAGCGCGACGCGGTGGCGGCGGCGATCGCTGCCAGCGAGACCCGCGCGGACGCGGCCGAGTCCTTGGGTGTCTCCCTGCGCACGCTCTACAACAAGATCCGGGCCTACGGGCTGGAGTAGCTGCACGCTGCCCTGCAGCTCCTTGCACTCCGACGGGTGCAGCCGCTGGCGCTAAACGAGTTAGCCCTGGCCCTCGGCTTGTTCTGGGTCCTCCAGCAAGGAGGACTCGAATGACTCGAAGCGTCGCGCTCACGCTCGGCCTGGTGCCGCTCTTGGCAATCGTGTTCGCAGCCCCAGCCAGCGCGCAGGGCGAGGCGAAGGAGCAAGACGACTGGCAGCTGGAGTTCAAGCTCAGCGCTGGGATCAACACGCTGCTCCAGGGAGACATCGACCTCGAGACGCCGGGGATCGGGCGGCGACGGGGGATCGGTCGCTACGAGAGCGGGTTGGCCTACAGCGGGGCGGTCGGAGTCCGCTTCCTCGGCGACTTCTCGGCCGAGATCGAGCTGACCTACCGGCGCACGACCCTCTCGCGCTACCGCTCGGGCAATCAGCTCTCCGCAGACGAAGGGGACTTCGCCTCGCTGATCTTCATGGCCAACATCTACTACCGCTTCGACACGGGGGGGCCGCTGCGGCCCTACGTAGGCTTCGGCCTGGGCTTCGTCGAGGAGATCGACCTCGACCTCGAGCTGACCCCCGGCGTCGAGAGCGGCTTCGACGACAACGGCTTCGCCTATCAGGCGATGGTCGGCGTCGAGTATGCCTTCGACTTCGGGCTCTTCCTCTTCGCCGAAGGACGATTCTTCCGCGCGACGGCCTTCGAGCTGCGAGGAGAGAACGGCAGCGGTAGCGGAGCCACCCGAGTCATGGCGGACTACACCGGCTTCGAGGCTCGCCTTGGTCTGGGCTTCCGCTTCTGAATCCTGTCCCTCACGGGCCACCTTGCGCTCGCCTCGAGAGCGGCTACTCTGCCGCCCAAGGAGGCGCCTGTGAGCGACGAGGTCGACCGCGAGGGACAGAAGCGGGTCTACCGCCTGCTGAGCTTCATGGCCTGGTGCGACGACGAGCTCGCCGACCAGGAGCGAGAGGTCCTCGACCGCTACCGGGAGGACTTCGGCCTCAGCGAGCTGGACGCCGCGACCCTCGAGACCCAGGGCCGTGAGGTCGAGGGCATGGAGCTAGGCGACTCGGACGCCGAGGCGATCCTGCTGATCGACGGCCTGATCGACGTGGCCGTCGCGGACGGCAAGCTCGTCCTGGAGGAGCAGGCGCGCCTGCACCGGCCTCAGCTGGTCGACCGCATGGTGCGCCGGATCAGCGAGCGGGACGTCCCGCTCAAGATCGAGCGCTGGGAGGACCCGCCCGTCTAGACGGGTCCCCGGGTCTGTTCGCTGGTCGCGGCTAGCCCGCGATCCGAGTCAGCTGCTGACCGACGTCGGTCAACGCGGTCCGCACGGCCGCGAGGGCGACCTCGTGCATGGGCCGCTCGTGCTCACTGACGCGCTTGCGCTGCAGGTCGCTCAAGCGCACCCGCAAGACCCGCGCTGACTCTTCTAGACGCTTCCGCTGCTCACCCATCACTCCGCTCCAATCGAGCACTTCGCTCACTTCGAGTCCTGCCCGCTCACTCACCCACGGGCAGGGCTCCCCCGCTTCTTCTCCTCGGCGCGTCGGGGTCCATCCCTTTAGCCCCTGCCCCAAGAATCTGGAGCGTGGTCAAGGGGTCCGACACCCACCGCCGTCAAGGTTCACCCGAGTGACCCCGCTGTCGAGGGATGCTGTCGAGACGGACGGGCTCGCCGGCACTTCGATTCGCCTATGCTTCCTGGGTGCGCGAGATCGGGCCCTATCGAGTGGAGCGAGAGCTCGGACGCGGGGGAATGGGCGTCGTCTACGAGGCCTTCGACCCGCGCCTGGGGCGGCGGATCGCGCTCAAGCAGGTCCTGGCGGGGCCTGGTCAGGGCGAGGCCCTGCTCCGCTTCGCCCGCGAAGCCGAGCTCCTCGCCCGAGTTCGCCACCCGAACCTGATCGAGATCCACGAGCTGGGCCACTCCGAGGCCGGTCCCTACCTCGTGACGGAGCTAGTCGAGGGCGAGTCCCTCGCTGAGCGCCTGCGCCGCGGACCTCTGCCGGCGGCGGAGGCGCGTCGGCTGCTGCGGGAGCTCAGCGCGGGCGTCGCGGCGCTCCACGCGGCGGGCGTCGTCCACCGCGACCTCAAGCCTGAGAACGTCCTGCTGCGCGACGGGGTCACCCCCGTCTTGCTGGACTTCGGGCTCGCTCGCGAGCTGGACGCCAAGTCCCTGACCGAGACCGGCGCGATCCTCGGCACCCCGGCCTACATGGCCCCTGAGCAGGCGCGCGGCGAGAAGCCCCTGGGACCCGAGACCGATGTCTACGGCCTGGGCGCGTTGCTCTACGCCTGCCTGCACGGTCACGCGCCCTATCAGGGAGCCACCGCCCTGGCGATCCTGGCGGCCGTCAACGAGGGGCCGCCGGAGTGGTCCGCGCGCTCGGATCCTGAGCTGGAGCGGATCGGGCGCAGCTGCTTGCAGCGAGAGCGCCCCCTGAGACCCACCGCCGCTGCCTTGGCGGAGGCTCTGGGTCACGAGGCTCTGGGTCAGAGAACTCCGGGTCAGGGGGCATGGGGTCAGGAGTCTCCGAGCGAGCGGCCGAGCTGGCCCCCCTTCGCAGCGCTGGTCTTGCTGGCGGCCATCGCGCTGCTGGGACCGCAGAGCGGCCCTGCAGCGGACCTGTCAGCGAGCCCTTCGCCTTCGCCCTCGCCCCAGCGCGCTCCCGCGGGGACGCCTCGGGCCGCCCCCAGCACGCGCGCTCCCAGCGCCGCCCTGAGGCTCACGCTCGACGACGAGCTCTATCACTTCGAGCTCGCCCAGGATCAGGATGTCGCGGAAGTGTTCGGCGTTCCTGGAGGGCTCCTGGGCTATCTCAGGACCGGTCAACTGGTCCTGCTCCGCAGCGGTCAGCCGCCGCGCCGCCTCCTCGGCGAGCCCAAGCTGGGCCTGCGCCACGCGAGGTTCGACGCCCGCGGAGGGCGCGCCGTCGTGCCCTCCTACGTCGACGGCGAACCGGCGAGCGCCATCGATCCCGAGACCGGCCGGAGCAGCAAGCAGCCCAGCATCATTGGCCAGGTCTTCGCGCTCGCAGGGGAGAGGGTCCTCGTCGCGAAGGGCTCTCGCCTGCTCCTCTCCCGGCTCGACGCGGCCTGGGGGGAGCCGGTCCTGCGTGCGCGCGACATCGGCGCTCATGTGGACGCGATCCTGCGGACCCGCCGCGGGTGGGTCATCGCGATCCGGGAGACGACGCTGCAGACCAGGACCCAGCTCGTCCTGCTCGATTTGGAGAGCCTCGCCGGGCGAGCGACCCTCGACTTGCCAGCCTCGAGGGTGGTCTGCTCCCTCTCGCTCCCCGACGATCGCGTGGTCCTGGGACTGGGGGACGGCTGCCTGATTCGCGTCGCGCCCGACCTCGGGGAGTTCCGCTACTTCGACCCGGCGACGCCCCTCCCCACGCGCTTGACCGGGTTCGCGCAGGCCAGCCCCCGGCGAGCTCACCGCCACGGCGTGGGCGCGCTGGCCTTGCTCCCTGGGGGTCGCCTGGTCAGCCTCGCGGGGGCGCGAGAGGACGTGGCCGAGTTGGGGCTGTGGGACCTCGAGGCGCTGAGCGAGCTGACTCGCCTCGAGCTCTTCCCGGGAACCGGCCTCGCCGCCGTGCGCATGGCCCCCTGGGACGGGACCTCGGTGGCCGTCGGTCGCTACGGCGGTGGCATCTACCGCGTCCGGGTCGAGGCGCGCAGCCCCTGAGGCGACTATGCTTGCCCCGTGAAGCAGATCGGCCCCTACACGCTGGAGCGCGAGCTGGGCCGCGGCGGAATGGGGGTCGTCTATCAGGCTCTGGACACGCGCCTGGGTCGGCGGGTCGCGCTCAAGCAGGTCCTGGCCGGCGCCGCCGACGGCGAAGCCCTGCTGCGCTTCGGACGTGAGGCCGAGCTCCTGGCGCGCGTCCGGCAGCGCAACGTGATCGAGATCCACGAGCTGGGCCGCTCTGATGCGGGCCCCTACCTGGTGATGGAGCTCATCGAGGGCGAGTCCCTGGCAGACCGGCTGCGCCTTGGTCCGCTCGCCCCCGCCGCAGCGGTCGAGGTCGTCTCGGGCGTCGCGGCCGGCGTGGCTGCCTTGCACGAGGCCGGGATCGTGCACCGCGACCTGAAGCCCGAGAACGTGCTCCTCCGCGACGGGGGCACCCCGGTGCTCCTCGACTTCGGCCTCGCGCGTGAGCTCGACGCCCGCTCGTTGACCGAGACGGGTGCCTTGTTGGGGACGCCGGCCTACATGGCGCCCGAGCAGGCGCTGGGGGAGAAGGCCTCGCCGGCGACCGACCTCTACGCGCTGGGGGCCCTCCTCTTCGCCTGCCTGCACGGTCGGCCACCCCATGAGGGCGCCTCCGCGCTGGCGGTCCTCCACCAGGTCGTCGAGGAGGAGGCGCGCTGGAGCGCGAGCCTCCCTGGTCCCCTGGTCGGAGTCGGGCGCAGCCTGATGGCGCGGGATCCCGCGCTGCGCCGCCCGCCGGCTTCAGCCCTGGGCGAGGCGCTCCTCGCCGCGCTGCGCGCGCCGGCCCCTTCGCGCACCTGGCCGCTCGCCGCAGCGGGCGGCGCGCTCTTGGTCGCCCTGGCGGGAGGCGCGCTCCTCGCCTGGCCCAGCGCAGGCCCGCACCCTGCTGCGAACCCCTCACCTACCCCAACGAGGTCGCCCGCCAGCCCCAAGTCGAGCCCCGCGCCGTCCGCGGCGGGCTACACCTGGGGCGAGGAGCAGGTGTTGCGGATGCCGGAGGCCTACACCTCCGACCACTATCGACGGCTCATCGCCCGCGGCGCCGAACTCCTCTGCCTCGACCCCAAGCGATACCGAGCGCTCACTGCTGAGGGCACCATCGGGCCGCCCCACCCCTTCCCGGTTGCGGTGGGGGCCCGCCGCGCCGAGCTCTCCGAGGACGGGCGCCGCCTCGCGGTCCCCACCAAGCGCGAAGGAGAGCCGCACGATCCCGGCGAGGCGCTCTGCCTCGACCTCGAGACCCATGACCTCCTCCACGACTTCCAGGCGCCGGGCGGGACCCTCGCATGGCGAGGGGGCTACCTCTTCAGCGGGAGCTTGCGCAAGGCCTCGGTCTACGACACATCGGTGAAGAAGATCACCGCCAGGCGTTCGCTGACCGGCGGCGTCGAGGCGCTGGCCTTCCGCGAGGACGAGGTCGTCCTGATCGAGTCCCGCTCGAACCGCACCTGGCTGACCCGCCTGGCCTGGCCCTCGCTCGAGCCGAGAGGGTCCGTGGAGCACGTGCCGCGCGCGCGCGTCCTCTTGGCCTTGCCTGATGGCGGGCTGCTCGTCGGGGACACCGCCGGACGCATCCGCCGCTACGACCCAGGGGGGCGCCTGACGGACTGGCAGCTCCGCGCCGAGGGGACCTTCCAGCCCTTCGCCGCGCGAATCCCAGGCGAAGAGGCGGCGCATGTCCACACCATCGCTGCCATGGCCCTGCTACCCGGGGGACGAGAGCTCGTCAGCCTCAGCTCGTCGCGCTCCAACGAGGAGGGCTCGCTGCGGCTGTGGAGCCTCGAGACGCGGCAGCTCATCGCTCCGATCCGCCCCTATCGCAAGGGACCCGGCCGCTCCTTCCCGGCGGCCATGGTGCTCCTCCAGAGCGAGCCGCCGCAGGTGGCCTTGAGCTGCTACGGCAACGAGGTGCGCCTGCTCCCCCTCAGACGGCGCTGAGCGCCCCGATGCCCGAGCCATTTCGCTTCGAATCCCGCACCTCGCGGGGGGGTCGAGGGTTGCGAGCATCGGGAGCCACCCCTACGATTCGCCGCTTCGCGGTCAGGACGCATGTACAAGTTCTTCCTCACCTGGCGCTACATGTCGCGCCGGATCCTCTCCTTCGTCGCCGTGCTCGTGTTGGGCGCGGCGGTGGCTGCCCTCGTGGTGGCCCCCTCGATCATGTCGGGGTTCCAGGAGGAGTTTCACAAGCGCTTGCGCGGAACCCTCAGCGACCTCGTCTATTACGGGTCGATCCCCTTCTCGGTCGCTGACGACGACCGGATCCGGGAGGCCCTCGAGGGCCTGGACAACGTCGAGGCGGCGGCGCCCTACCTCGAGAACCCCGCGATCGACAAGCACCTCAAGAAGATGGACTACTGCTTCCTGCGCGGGATCATCCCCGAGCAGGAGGAGCGCGTCTCCAAGCTGCGCGAGTTCTTCATCTCCGAGCGCGAGGCCTACAAGCTCTGCAACGACTACCGGCTCGGGACCGCGGAGCAGAAGGAAGAGATCGACCTCGTCGCCAACGAGATGAGCGACGACCCCAACACCGACGAGGTGCTCAAGAAGCTCGTCGACGGGGACCCCGAGGACCCCGACCTGCCCACCTGCGTGGTGGGGATCTACTACATGAAGCGCTGGAAGCTCTTCGTGGGGGACACGATCCGGCTCACGACCGCCAGCGACGAGGGCGAGGTCGAGCAGGACAAGAAGTTCAAGGTCGTGGGCGTGTTCAAGTCGGGGCACCACCAGACCGACCGCCGGCTGATCGTGACCGGGCTGCGGACGCTCCAGGAGTTCATCAAGGTCCCCGGCCGGGTCACCGGCTGGTCGATGCGCCTCAAGGACTACAAGCAGGCGGAGCAGACCAAGAAGGACGTGATCGGCGAGATCCAGTACGGACCCTTGCGCAAGATCGCGCTCCGCGACGAGGCGACGGGCTTCTTCATCCTGACCTGGGAGGAGCGCAACCAGAACCTGCTCAAGGCCGTCAAGATGGAGCGCCTGCTGATCAAGCTGATGACGATCCTGATCGTCGTCGCGGCCTCGGCCTCGATCTTCCTGGTCCTGTTCATGACCGTGCACAGCAAGGTGCGCGAGCTGGGGATCTTGAGAGCCGTGGGAGCGAGCCGCACAGGGGTGCTCCTGCTCTTCGTCGGCCAGGGCTTCCTGATCGCGCTCCTGGGCATGCTCTTGGGGCTGGTGTTCGGCTACTGGTTCGGCGCCAACATCAACGAGATCGCCGACTACCTGCACTACTACACGGGCTGGCACCCCTTCCCGCCCGAGGTCTATCACCTCGACCGGATCCCGGTCCGCTTCTCGCTCGAGGAGAACCTGGTCAACTTCGGGATCACGCTCCTGCTCGGCAGCGCGGCCGCGATCGTTCCGGGCCTGCTCGCCGCGCTCAAGCCCCCCCTCAAGGCGATCCGCTATGAGTAAGCAGGTGCTGATGCGGGTGCGGGGGCTCGAGAAGAACTACCCCCGCCAGCGGGTCAAGCCGCCGATCCACGCCCGCCTGGCGGGCCGGCTCTGGGGCTGGACGGGCGCGCTCGACGAGTGGGACGCCCTCAACGAGGGCCTCCCGGTCCTGCGCGGCGTCGACCTCGACATCCACCGGGACGAGACGCTCGCGATCGTGGGCGAGTCGGGCGCGGGCAAGTCGACCCTGCTGCACCTGATCGGCGCCCTCGACCGGCCGACCAAGGGCGCGGTCCTCTACCAGGACACCGACCTCGCGAGCATGAAGCCGCGTCAGGTGGACCGTTGGCGGAACACGACCGTCGGCTTCGTGTTCCAGTTCTATCACCTCTTCCCGGACCTCGACGCGCTCGACAACGTGCTCCTGCCGGCGATGGTCGCCCACTCGGCGCTCGGCTACTGGTCCAAGCAGAAGATGTTCAAGGACCGCGCCCGCCACCTGCTCGACCAGGTCGGCCTCGGCGACCGGACCCACCACCGCCCCAGCCAGCTCTCGGGCGGCGAGCAGCAGCGCGTGGCCATCGCCCGGGCCCTGATCCTCGAGCCGACCCTCCTGCTCTGCGACGAGCCGACGGGCAACCTCGACCGCAAGACGGGCGAGGCGATCCTGGAGCTGCTCTGGAAGCTAAAGGCCGAGCAGGGACAGACCTACGTGATCGTGACCCACGACGACCGGCTCGCGATGCGCGCCGACCGGGTGGTGCGCATGCTCGATGGCAAGATCACGGGCGTCGAGGTGATGGACGGCTCCGAAGCCACGGCCAAAGCCGCTCTGGAGCCCGAGGCTGCCGCGGCGCCCCAGCCCGCAAAGGAGGCGCCCGTCGAGGTCAGCGACGAGCCGGCGGCCCCCGCGGCCGAGGCCGACGAGAGCCCCGCCGAGGAGCCCGCGCGAACCGAGGGATGACCTCAAGGGGCGCCTGAGGTTAAGCTCTCCCCCCTCACGGAGGCGGTATGCCGATCCTCAGGGTCAAGAACGGGCCCCAGCGTGGGCTCGAGATCGAGCTCAAGGACGACAACCTGATCATCGGTCGGGACGAGAGCCCGGGCGGGCTGCAGATCCTCGATCAGGGGATCTCGCGGCGTCACGCCGAGATCTTCCGGATCGGCGAGATGTACTTCATTCGCGACCTGGGCTCGCGCAACGGCAGCTTCGTGAACGAGGAGCGGATCACCGAGGAGCTGCTCCGCTTCGGCGACGAGATCAAGATCGGCTCGACGGTGTGCGCCTTCGAGGACCGCCGCCCCAGCGGACGCGCGCAGGCCAAGGCGGTCCCCGGCAACCTGGACCAGATCGCCGCCACGACCACGATCCAGCTCGACCTGATGGACGACCTCGCGGCGGACCCCGTCGAGGAGGGGCACGAGTCGCGCGACCTGCAGGTGCTCTACAAGGTCGCCAAGACGATCGCGAGCGAGCGCGACATCAAGGGCCTGGCCAAGAAGGTCGTCAAGCTGGCAGCCACCGCCGTCGGCGCCGCCCAGGGCTACATGTTCATCAAGCACCCGGACCGCGGTGAGCTGACCCTGGCCGCGTCCTGGGAGAAGGACGGCAAGGGCAAGGACGCCCCGATGGTCAGCCGCGCGATCATCAAGCGCGTGCTGAAGTTCAACCGCGGCGTGCTGACCAGCGACGCCTCGACCGACGACCGCTTCAAGAACCGCGGCAGCGTGGTGATGAAGGGGATCCGCTCGGTGATCTGCGCCCCTCTGGTCGCGATGGACCAGATCTGCGGCGTGATCTACCTCACGACCGCCAAGATCAGCCAGGCCTTCAGCACCGAGGACCTCGAGCTGGTGACCACCGTCGGCATTCAGGCCGGCATGGCGGTCCAGGGCATCACGCTCTCGCTGGCCCAGGAGAAGAACTACCTCGAGCTGGTCTCGGCCCTGGTCCGCGCGATCGAGGTCCGCGACCCCGTCTCGCGCGGCCACTCGGAGCGGGTCGCCACCTACTGCGCCGGGCTGGCCCAGGCCCTCGGCCTCTCGCGCGCCCGCAACCGGCGCGTGCAGCTGGCCGCCCTCCTGCACAACATCGGCCTGCTCTTCCTGGACCCCGCCGAGGCGGCGGCCGCCAACGAGGACGCCGAGATCGACGCCAAGCGGATCGAGCTGGCCTGCGAGCTGCTCGACAAGATCCAAGGGATGTCCTTCCTGGTCCCTGCCGTGCGCCACCACCGCGAGCGCTGGGACGGCGCCGGATACCCCGACGAGCTGCGCGGCGAGGACATCCCCCTCGAGGCGCGGATCATCTCGGTCGCCAACGACTTCGACCTCCTGATCGAGGAGTCCGCCAGCCGCGGCGAAGACCTCGCCACCAAGGAGGCGGTCAACCTGCTCACCCAGCGGGACCCCGACTCCTACGACCCGCAGGTGCTCGAGGCGCTGCTGACCGCCCACCGCGAGGGCTGGCTCTATAAGCCGCAGGAGCGAGTCAAGGTCAGCTAGCGAGGCTCGCGGGCGGGGAGCGCGGCGTCGATGGCGCTCAGGTTCTGGCGGAGATCGGCCCTCTTCTTGCCC
>CALDQK010000772.1 GCA_937911525.1 uncultured bacterium | reverse complement strand
AAGGCGGCGGCGAAGAAGAAGACCGCCACAAAGGCGGCGGCGAAGAAGAAGACCGCCACGAAGAAGGCGGCGAAGAAGACGCCCGCGGCCAAGAAGGGGGCGAAGAAGAAGACCCCGGCCAAGAAGAAGACCGGCGCGGCGCCCCCGCCGCCGAGCGATCGGCAGGAGCTGCCCAGCACGCCAGCAGAGCAGCGGATCGCGGCCGGCGGTCTGGTGCCGCTGGGGACCCAGGTCTCGGACGCGCGCAAGGTCGACCGCGTCAGCGCGCGCTGCTACCCGCACCCGGCGCTCGACTACCCCGTGGTGCGCCTGGTGGCCGACTCGGTCGCGCCGGGTGAGGACATCGGGCTCGAGATGCTGGGCTTCGGCGAGCCCGAGGTGGAGGGCCCCTTGGGACTGCGCCGGCGCCGCGCGCTCGGCTTCCCCGGCTGGGCGCTGGTCAACATGCCCAAGCAGGCTCGCTACGCCCTCGACGTGATGAAGGACTTCAAGAAGGCGGCCAAGCGGGCCCACACCAAGCCAGGGGACGCCCGCGACAAGTTCGTCGCGCTGGGCAAGACCCTGGCCGGGGCTGCCCCGCCCTTCCTGCCGACCTTCTTCGAGGAGGTCGGGCGGGCCTTCTTGACGGCAGGCAACACCACCTACGCGGCGCAGTTCTTCGGCAAGGCCCGCGAGGCCGAGCGGACCTACGGCCTCTCTCGCGACCTCGACCGGCTGCAGGGCGTCGCCCTCGAGTTCGCCATGGCCGGTGCGCTCACGATCAAGGCGCTCTCCGCCTATGCGGCCGACCTCATGGCGCAGGAGGAGCCCGACGTGGCCTACCTCCACTTCCGCGAGCTCTGTCTGAAGCGGGCCCGCGGCGGGCTGCCGCCCTGGTCGAACATGCGCAAGGACCTGGGGAAGCTGATCAAGGCCGCCGGGCGTGACCTCGACGCCGAGGAGGACGCCTTCCTGCTGGCGCTGCTGGGCTCGAGCGCCGCCATGAACCGCGCCAGCAAGGGCTTCTGGAAGGGCTATCAAGACCGGCTCCTGAAGCTCTGCGAGCGCGAGCCCGCGGCGCGGGGCGCCCTGCTCGAGGTGTTCCCCGACTACGAGGGCAGCGACCGCTTCGACGCCTGGCTCGAGCTGCTCGAGCGCTGCGGCGCGCTCGAGGCGATCACGAGCGCGCCGGGGACGCCGCTGCCGGAGGCGGCCCTGCCCGCGGGCGGCGCGGCGAGCTGGATCAACGGCGTACTCTCCTGGGCGCGCGGCTACGGGCTCGCGACGCCCTATCGCCTGTTCGGCCTCCTCCGGGAGGCGGCTCCGCGCCTGAAGGCGGCTGGGACCCCGCTGGTGTTCCACAAGGGCAGCCGCCGCTGGTGGAACGAGATCGACGTGGACCTGCTCGACCTCGCCCTCGAGCTGGGCCTGCCCGTCGCCGCTCCCGCGGAGGCCAGCGAGGCCTCGATCGACCTCTCCCACTGGGCGAACCCGGCCAAGGAGCAAGAGGCGGAGCGCCTGCGCGACCTGAGCCACGTCGCGGCGCACCCGGGCTTCCGGCCGCTGCTCAGCGCCGCCGTCGCGCAGGTGTTCGGCGAGGCGCGCTTCGAGCGCGCGGCCCAGGGCAAGGCGGGCCTGCGCGACATGCGCGAGGCCTGGCTGAGCAAGCGCCTGGACGGAATGTGCGTGGGCGGCCTGCCCGACGCGCGCGAGAGCCTGGAGGAGCTGGTCTCGCGCACGACGGCCAGCACCTTCGCCGACTACCCGCACCTCTTCCCGCGCCTCGGCGAGGCGGACCTGGCCCTGGTGCTCGGGCGCTCGCTGCGAGGCGGCTCCCTGCACGAGCTGTGCTGGCCGGCCCTCGAGGAGGCCCTGGCGGAGCTGCGCGGCGAGGGCTACGAGAGCTTCCACTACGCGGGCTACTTCCCCTACGTGGTCGTGATCGCGGGGACCAAGGCGATCGTGGTCGATCGGGACCAGCGCCTCCTGACCCACGAGCTGCAGCTCGGCGCCGGGGGCGACCTGACCGAGGTCGACTACGTGGGCGGCGAGCTCTTCGTGCGCTACCGCGACAACAGCTACGAGGCCTGGGGCTACTGGAGCGGCGCGCCCCAGGACAAGTTCAAGGTCGAGCGCGGCTGGGGTGATCCGGTGATCCGCGCGGGGGCGGTCGTGCTCGAGGACGGGGCGGTCAGCTTCGGCGAGAAGGCCTTCTCGGTGCGAGACAAGGACTCGCCTGCGCTCCAGGGGCGTCAGCTGATCTCGGACGGGGAGAGCTGCTGGCGGCGCGAGCACGACCCGCAGCGCGAGGAGTGGCGCCTGCGGGAGTTCGACCCCCGCACGGGCAAGGTCGGTCGCTGGTCGCGCCCGCGCTGGCTGGAGGAGTACGGCTCGGCCGAGGTCCCGCTGCGCGAGGACCTGTCCTGGCTCTTCCCCGGACCCAGCGAGACGCCGCTCGGCCAGCGGGACGGGCTGATCGGCTGGCGCGTGCGCGGGGGCGGGAGCAAGGAGGGCGCCCCGACGCCCGAGTGCGAGGCCCCCGACGGGCGCCGCTTCCGGGGCGGCCTGGACGGCGGGGCGCGGATCCCCGACGGAATGCTCCGCCTGCCGGGCGACGAGCGGGGTCGGCCCTTGGACCGCGACATCGAGCTCTGGGACCCCGAGGGCGCCTACCGCTGCTTCGCGAGCATGAAGCGCGGCTGGCGCGACGAGAGCTTCCCCAACGAGGCGCACTACGCGCTGCCTCCGATCTACCTCCACCTGCTCCGCCCGCGGGACGAAGCCGGGTCCGCGGCGCTGCGCACCTGCAGCGACGAGGTCGCGGGCGCCCTGATCGAGGCGGCGCGCGAGGACCGCGCCCAGGGCGGGAGCGAGCGGCCGCGCGCCCTGGCGGCCCTGCGTGAGCGCTTGCCAGCGGTCGCGGATCCAGGCCTCCAGATGGCGGTGCTGCGTCAGGTGGAGCTGGCGGCGGGGCTGGCGGATCAGCTGACCGAGCACATGGCGGCGGTCGACCCTGCCCAGGGAGGCCACCAGGTAGGCGGCCAGGAGGCGAGCCAGCAGGCCAGCGCGAGCTCGGACCGAGAGCCGATCCCCGACGCCCTCTTGCAGGGCTCGATCTCGGGGGACCTGCTCTTCGAGTCCTGGGGCTGGGGCTGGGGGGAGTCCTGCGAGCGGCAGTGGCAGGCCGTGGCCGGCTTCTTCGCCACGGGCAAGCTGCCCAAGGTCAAGGCCGAGGACGACGACGATGACGACGAGGGGAGCGGGGACCTCAGCGAGCAGATCAAGCAGCTCTGCGGAGGCGGCTTCGCCGTCGGCGTGCCGCTCGAGCCCGCGGCAGACGAGGGCTCCCCAACCGGGCAGGCGCCCGGGAAGCCGGCCAAGGACGAGACGCCGCGAGCCCCCAAGAGCCAGGCTTGCTGGGAGGCGCTCCTCGGCCGGATCGGGGCCCTGGCCTACCGGGCCACGAGCGCCGGCTTCAACGAGGCGGAGCGCGGGGCTCTGTGCAAGGTGCTCGAGGCCTGGGCCGAGAGTCCGTGGTGCGAGCTGGAGCCGGGGCGCTACCGGCGCCTGAAGGTCACCTGGCACGGCCTGCCCGAGCTGGGCTTCGCCTGGCCGACCAACAGCGCCGGCGACTCGGACCCGCAGCAGATCCTGGTCGAGCACGAGGGCAGCCGCTACTTCGTGCGCACCTCGGCCTTCGACGCGGACCACGACCCGCGGGTCGAAGCCTGGGTCGTCGAGCGGGCCGCGAGCCCGGGTCAGTTCCACGACCTGCCGGGCTGGGACGTGGACGAGGTCGAGGACCTGAGCACCGGCTGGGGCAGCCGCGCGGAGCTGCGCGAGCTCCTCGCCAGCTGGCGCGGCCAGGAGGCGCGGGCCGCGCTGCCGGAGGCCGCCGAGGCGCTCGCGGAGGGCGCGGGGCTCTCGACGGCCCAGGCGGGGCTGGTGCTCCTCGGGCTGCCTGGGCACCGCAGCTACGAGAAGAACTTTCTGCCCAAGGAGGCGCGGACCGCGCTCAAGCTCAAGGTCAACGAGGCCGCCACGGCCAAGGACGCCCTCCGGGAGCTGACGCCTCAGCAGCGCTCGGCGCTGCTCTGCTCGGCGCTGCCCCTCGCGGCGCAGCGCAACGCGGACCCGGTCGAGGTCGGCCGGCGCCTCGGGGCGGGCTGGGCCAGCCTGCTCGGCGAGCGGGTCGCGGTCCCCGACGAGGTGATCGGGCTGATCGACAAGGAGCTGAGGATCAACCGCGGCGCCCAGCGCCTCTGCCAGGAGCTGCTCTCACCGGGCAGCGTGGAGGACCTCTGGCCGAGCGTGGAGGAGAGCGAGGACGTCGCGAACGGGGACGGGCACCTGCGGGTCATGCAGGACGTGGTCCGCCTGGTCCCCTTCCTCTTCGAGCGCCTGCCGGTCGGCGACCCCGTCCGGGCCGGCCTGCCCACCTTGCTGGCCCGCGCGCGCGAGCTGCTCAGCGACCCGGGCCTGGTCTTCCGCACCGGCGATCCCTTCTACAACGAGTACGAGGAGCAGAAGACGGAGAAGATCGACGCCTTCCTGGGCCAGTTCTCGGGCCAGCCCTTCGAGCGCAAGGGCAAGCGAGACCAGGCGCTGACCGGCGTCGACGACGGGGTCCTGATCGCGGTCCGCACCACCAGCACCTGGGACCCGGTGCGCGTGTTCTGGCGCCCCGCCGCCTGGCGCGAGCGTCAGGACCACCCGCAGCTGCCCCAGCTCGACGCCTACATGGCGGAGCGGATCTGGCGTGGCCCGACGGCCTACGAGGCCGCGCAGCTGATCCTGGGCGAGGACCTGGCCGCCTTCGCGGCGCGGATCGAGGACACCCCGGTGCCCGCGGGGGGCTACGAGGCGAACCCGCTCCACTCGGTCCCCGAGCTGGTGGCCGAGGTCGCCCGCGCGCGCTCGCTGAGCGAGGACGGCGCCGCGCTCTATCTGCAGCTCCTGACGCTGGCGGCCCCGACCACCAGGTGGGTCCGCGAGGCCAACGACTGGGGCGCGGCGCGCTACAAGGCCGCCGCGGCCGAGCTGGTCGGCGCCGAGCTCGTGCTCGAGGCCAAGCGGGCGCGCGCGGGCCGCGACCACTTCCTGCCGGGCGGCTGGGAGGAGCTCGACTCTCCCGACAAGCCGCTCGAGGCCTGGAAGCTGCCGCTCTTCGGGCTGAAGCGCGACCCAGAGGGCGGCAAGCCCAAGCGGCCGCTGCAGACGGTGCTGGCGCGCCAGCCCCTGCACCAGCTCTTCGCCCGGGCCTGGGAGCGCGTCGCGGGCGGCGACGAGCCCCGCTTTACGCAGATGGGATAGCGATGGCCAAGAAGAAGAGCGCCCCGAAGACGACCAGCAACAAGGCGGCGAGCAAGAAGAAGGCGCCCGCCAAGAGCGCGCCCCCCGCCAGCGCGAGCGGGGAGGCAGAGGTCCAGCGGGATCCCCCCGAGCTGCGCTACGCCGAGGAGCTGGCCTTCCTGGCGGCCTGGGACGAGGGGCCTCGCCCGCCCGGCTGGGCGCTCACGCCCCGGGCCGTGGTCGTGTTCGTGGTCGGCAGCCGGGACCCGCTCTCCCTCGAGAGCCCGCCCAAGGGGGTCAAGAAGCGCCTCGCGATCGAGCCCAAGTTCGTGGGCGACCGGACCTTGATCGAGCGCTGCGTGGTGACCCTGGCCGGCGAGCGCGGCCTGCTCCTGGTCGGCGAGCCGGGCACGGCCAAGTCCCTCCTCAGCGAGCTGCTGGCGGCCGCCGTGTGCGGCAGCAGCGCGCTCACGGTCCAGGGGACGGCGGGCACCAGCGAGGAGCACCTCCGCTACGGCTGGAACTACTCGCTCCTGATCGCCAAGGGCCCCCACGAAGAGGCCCTGGTCCCGAGCCCCGTCCTGACGGCGATGCAGGGCGGCGGCGTGGCCCGGGTCGAGGAGATCACCCGCTGCCTGCCCGAGGTCCAGGACGCCCTGGTCTCGATCCTCTCCGAGCGTCGCCTGGCGATCCCCGAGCTGCCGGCGAGCGACGGGAGCGGCGCCAGCCAGGTCTTCGCCCGGCCGGGCTTCAACGTGATCGCGACCGCCAACCTGCGCGACCGCGGCGTGTCGGAGATGTCGGCGGCCCTCAAGCGGCGCTTCAACTTCGAGGTCGTCGAGCCGATCAGCGACCTCGCCGCCGAGACGAGCCTGGTCCGCGCCCAGGCCACCCAGGCCCTGGCGCGAGTCGGCCAGCCCCTGCCCCTCGACGACGCCCTGCTCGAGACCCTGGTCACGGCCTTCCGCGACCTGCGCGAGGGGCGCTCGGTCGAGGGCTGGGCGGTCGAGAAGCCGAGCACGGTCATGTCGACCGCCGAGGCGGTCGGCGTCGCGTCCTCGCTCGGCCTCTCGGCGGCCTTCCTGGACGCCGACCGCGACCCCGCCTCGCTCCTCCCGGGCTACCTGCTGGGCGTGGTCCAGAAGGACGAGCCCAAGGACCGCGGGCGGCTGCTCGCCTATTGGGACGGGACGGTCAAGCGGAGGGCGGAAGGCGGCGCGCGGATTTGGAAGCAGCTCTACGAGCTGCGCGGGGCGCTGGAAGAGTAGCCTGGGGCGCTCACGCGAGAGAGACAACGGAGACCTTTCCCATGCAAACCCGAGCCGAAAAGGCCGCGGCCGTCGCCGAGGGCCTCGTCGCCGGCGCCCTCGAGCGCCTGGCCGACTACGTCGCGATCCCGGCCGTCAGCAGCCAGCCGGAGCGCTACGACGACGTGCGCCGGATGGCCGACGTGGCCGCCGCCGACCTGCGCGAGGCGGGCCTCGACAACGTCGAGGTGATCACCGTCGAGGGCGCCCTGCCCTGCGTGCGCGCCGACAAGATCGTCGACCCCGACCAGCCGACGGTGCTGATCTATGGGCACTTCGACCAGCAGCCCTTCGAGCCCGAGCTCTGGGACAGCCCCCCCAACACGCTGACCCAGCGCGGCGAGCGGCTCTACGGGCGCGGCTCGGCCGACGACCTCGGCGGCTGGCTCAGCCAGCTGACGGCCTTCCGCGCCTGGGAGGCCTCGGGCGGGGTCCCGCTCAACGTGCGCTTCCTGCTCGAGGGCGAGGAGGAGATCGGCAGCCCGAACCTCAAGCGCTACATGGAGGAGTTCCCCGACGCCTTCCAGGCCGACGTGATGGTCCTGACCGACTGCGACAACCCCTCGACGGATGTCGCCGGGCTGACCGTCTCGCTGCGCGGGCTGCTCGACATGGAGGTCGAGCTCTCGGCGCTCAAGGGCAAGGTGCACAGCGGGCTGTGGGGCGGCGCCCTGCCGGACCCCGCGATCGGGCTCTGCAAGCTGGTCGGCTCGCTCGTGGACGATCAGGGGCGGATCGTGGGGCTCGAGGCGCCCGGCCAGTCCGCCGCCTGGCGAGAGCAGGTCAGCGCGCTCTCCCCCGACGACGACGACCTGCGCCGCGACGCGGGCCTGCTCGACGACGTCGCGGGCCTCGACCCGGGCGACCGGCCGCGGGTCGAGTGGATGTGGCGCCAGCCGCACCTGACCGTGATCGCGACCAGCCTGCCGCAGCCGGGCAAGGCGGCGAACGTGATCCTGCCCAAGGCCAGCGCGCGCCTCTCGGTCCGCCTGGCTCCTGGCATGGAGGCCGCCGAGGTCTTCGCC
The DNA here is from genome assembly GCA_937911525.1 of uncultured bacterium. Classification (GTDB taxonomy): domain Bacteria; phylum Planctomycetota; class J058; order J058; family J058; genus NORP233. The sequence goes on along the minus strand of CALDQK010000772.1, from coordinate 1,667 downwards.
CAGCTGAAGGAGCGGATCGAGGCCAACGTGCCCTTCGGCCTCCGCTGCGAGGTGCGTCAGCTCCAGGGGGTCAAGGGCTGGGCCTACGCCGCCGAGGGGCCGGCCTTCGACGCGGCCGGACGGGCCTACCGCCAGGCCTTCGGGGCAGACCTCGTCAAGATCGGCGTCGGCGGCTCGATCCCCTTCATCACGCTCTTCGCCGACCAGTTCCCCGACACGCCCCTGATCCTGAACGGGGTGATGGACCCGCAGACCGGCGCCCACGGGCCCAACGAGAGCATGCACGTGGGGCTCTTCGCCAAGGTCGTGGCGGCCAACGTGCTCCTGCTCGACGAGCTGGCCGCGACCCTGGGCGGGGCGGCGTGAGCGACCTGAACCGGACGCTGCTGCGGGCGCACGAGGCGCTGGCAGCGGCGCTGACCCTGGCCGAGGCCCGCCGCGACGAGCAGGCTCAGGCCGTCGAAGCGGCGGAGTTCGGCCCCCACGGCCGGAGCGACGTGATCGCCGCCGAGAGCGAGCTCTACGACCGCTGGCAGGCGCTGGTCGAGCGCCTGGCCGGGATCCGCCACGAGCTCGGCGAAGTGAACGAGGAGATCGCAGCCCTGTGAGTGACTACGAGACGATCCTGCTGGAGGTCGACGAGGCCGACGTGGCCTGGCTGACCTTCAACCGGCCCGAGAAGCGCAACGCCCTCGACATCACGATGGTCGAGGACGTGCGCGCGGCGCTGAAGTCACTCGCGGGCGAGGGCCGGATCCGGGCCCTGGTGTTCCGAGGCGCCGGCGGGAAGGCGTTCATCTCGGGCGCCGACATCGCGCAGCTGCGCGAGCGGACCCACGCGGACGCCCTGGGCCGGATCAACTCCGACCTGTTCCGCGAGATCGAGCGCTTCCCGGCGCCCACGATCGCGTGCCTGCAGGGTTGGGCGCTCGGCGGCGGCTGCGAGCTGGCGCTGGCCTGTGACCTCAGGATCGCGGGCGAGGGCGCCAAGCTGGGCCAGCCCGAGGTCGGGCTGGGGATCATTCCCGCGGCCGGGGCGACCTACCGCCTGCCGCGCCTGGTCGGCCTGGGGCGCGCCCGCGAGCTGATCTTTACGGGGCGGATCCTCGACGCCGCCGAGGCGCTGCGGATCGGCCTGGTCGAGCAGGTCGTGCCCGACGAGGAGCTCGAGGAGGCGACCCGCGCGCTGACCGCGCAGATCGCCAAGAACTCCAACCTCGCCGTGCGCCTGGCCAAGCAGTCGCTCAACCAGTCGCTGGTCAGCAGCCTCGACGCGCTGCAGGCGCTCGAGTCCTCGGCCCAGGGGATCCTCTTCGACGACCCTGAGAAGCGGCGGCGCATGACCGCCTTCCTGGAGAAGCGCGACCAGCGGCGCGCGAAGACGCAGGGGCCGGCCAAGCTCCAGATCAGCGGCGCGGCCGCGGTCGAGCGCAGCTTCAGCTACGAGGACCTGCTCGGCATCGCCGCCGACATGCAGGTCGAGGACGCCTCCGCGCTGGTCCCCGGGCGCGAAGGGCGCGCGGTGCGCCTGGGCGCGCTGCTCGACCTGGCGGCTCCGCACCCAGGGACCTGGGGCGCCGAGGTCCGCTCGCTCGACGGGAGCTTCTCGGCGCACCAGCCGCTCGAGTCACTTCGCCGGGCGCTGATCCTCTACCAGCACGGCGGGG